>PXDC01000064.1 GCA_003565135.1 Verrucomicrobiota bacterium | reverse complement strand
TACTCTCCGTCATCCAGTTTTTTGAAAACAGCGGCTATCCGGTGGTTGTGGCGACCGGGTTTATCCCGGGAGATCCGGGGACCCGGAGAATCGGGGGATAACCCCCCTCGCTGCAAAGAAATCCGAAAACGTGGCGACGGGGCGTATCAATCGGAAACGCAGGGTCACCCGACCGGCAAGCGCCCCGTAAACAAGCCGGCATTCTCGGCCGGCGGCCCGTTCAATCCCGCAGCAGCGCCGCCAGCTCATCCTCCATCGCTTCCGCCCAGAGGCGGTAGCCCTCCGGCGACAGGTGAAGGGCGTCGGGCATCAGGCGCTCCGGAATGGAGCCGTCGGGATCGAGGAAAACGTGACCGAAGTCGAGGAAGTGGACCCGCTCCCCGTCGTCGAGCAGGCGCAATGCCTGGTTGACCTGGGTGATTTTGCCGCGTTGTTCGTCGAAGTGGCGGCTGCGCGGGAAGATGCCGAGGAGGAGGATCTTTGTATCCGGGAGCTTTTCGCCGATCCGTTCCACCACCGCCGTGACGCCCTCGAGCATTTCGGCGGTGGTGTTGCGGTCGAGCCCGGAATTGTTGGTGCCGATCATGACGACCGTCACCTTGGGCGAAAGGCCCTCGATATTCCCGTTTTCGAGCCGCCACAGGACGTGTTGCGTGCGGTCGCCGCCGATCCCGATATTGACCGCCTTGCGGTCGCCGTAAAACGTCTCCCAGACCTCGCGGCCCGCGCCCTCCCACCCCTGGGTAATCGAATCGCCGACAAACAGGACGTCGATTTCACCGGCGTGTTCGCGGACCCGTTCGTTCAACTGGAGGAACCGTTCCTGCGCCCGGCCCTCGCGCGGCGCCGGTTCGACCGGTGAGGCCGCGCCGACGGTGGCGCCCGCGGCGAGTGAGAGGACAAACAGGAGCAAAACGGGGATTGGCAGGTACGGTTTCATCATCGACGGGTTTCCGGGTTGGTGTGATCAACAAAAGCGATCACCGTTCCTCTCACAACCCGGCCCCAAAGGAAAGCGGATTTTGTCCCGGGGAGAAACACCGCCGGGTGCTTCCGCCCGCTCCCGCCGGCTGGCGCCGCGGATCCCGGGTCCTTCGAGGATTGCCCTCCAGCCGGTTCGTTTCCATCCTCCCAACCATGCGTTATCTCACCCGGACTCTCCTGGTTCCCGCGGCCGCGGGCCTCCTCCTCTCACCGTTGGACGCCGTGCGGGAGCCGGCCGACCGGCCCAATGTGGTCGTTGTCTTTCTCGATGACGCCGGCTACGGCGACTTCGCCCACACCGGGAATCCCACGATCGAAACCCCGAACCTCACCCGTCTCGCCCGCGAAGGTGCGACCTTCACCCAGTTCTACGTAACCTCTCCGGCCTGCAGCGCCTCCCGTTACTCCCTCCTGACCGGCCGCACCCCCGGCCGTTCGGGCCTGGGACGTTGGGTGGTCGGGCCGCAGGCGGAACGGCACCTGCACCCGGACGAGATCACGATCGCCGACGGGCTGAGAACCGCGGGGTACGCAACCGGCATCTTCGGCAAATGGCACCTTGGCACCCCGAACGAACGGAACGCCCAAACGCCGGACGCCCTTCCCCTCGCCCACGGGTTCGACACCTGGGTGGGAACCGATGTGTCCCACGACTACGACCGGAGCCGCCTCATCGAGTCGAGTCCCGACGGCGAAACCCCCATTCGCGGTTACGAACTGATCGCCGAAGGGCTGCCGGACCGGCCGGAAATCGGCGCGACCTTGACCTCCCTCTACACGGAGCGGGCCGTGGCGTTCATCCGCGAAAACCGGGACGAGCCCTTCTTCCTCTACCTTCCCCACAACATGCCCCACCTGGGGCTCTACGTCGCGGACGCGTTCCGGGGCACCTCCCGGCGGGGATTGCTGGGCGATGTGATGGCCGAAATCGATGATTCCCTCGGGCGGATCGTCGCCGAATTGGAGCGCCTCGGGATCGCGAAAAACACGATGGTGGTCGTCACCTCCGACAACGGCCCGTGGATTCGTTTCCGGGACACCGAAGACCACCCGAAATACGGAGAGGCCCGCCTGCACGTCGGCTACGCCATGCCCTTCCGCGACGGCAAAGGCTCGACCTGGGAAGGCGGGGTGCGCGTGCCGGGCGTTTTCTGGTGGCCGGGGATGATCGAACCGGAAACCGTCGAGCTCGCCCCCGTCAGCACCCTGGACATCCTTCCGACCGTCTTCCATCTGGCGGAGGTCCCCCTCCCCGGGGACCGGGTCATCGACGGGAGAAACATCGCCCCCTACCTGAACCGCGACCGGTTCGGGGGCGAGGTGGGCGAATTCCGTTTTCCCTACTCCGGCCCGGACAACACGGCCTTCGCCTTCCGCGAAGGGCCCTGGAAGCTGCACATCCGCCTGACCTCGCAACTGGGCACCGACCACGGCTTCTCGGCCAGCCGGGAATCGCCGCTCCTCTTCCAGGTCGAACAGGACCTCGGCGAACGCATCGACCGGTCCGGGGAGCGACCGGAAGTAACCGCCGCCCTCCTCCGCTCGCTCGGGGAATACGAACGGAGCCTCGAGGACGATCCCGGGTTCTGGGACGAGTGATCCGCCGGATCCCCCGGAGGGCCCCGATGCGCGGCAGGCAGGGTGCGCCCGTTTGAATTGTCCCGGAAAACCCCTTGCACTCGGGCGGCGGCGTTTACTGATTCCCGGCAGCCGGCCGGTGCGGCCTCGGCGTGCCTGAACGCCGGCATTATTTTCGCGTGACACGGCCCTGATTTCCCCTAGCGTCACTTTCCGCCCGGCCGCGCGCCCCTCGAGGGTCCGCCGCCCTTATCGCCGGATTCATTCCCTTCCCACCACGACCCATGACTGAATCATTTTTTCTCCCCGGACCCCCGCCGAACCGGTTCCGGCGCCTCCCACTCCTGCGTCCCGCCGTACTGCTGCTTCTCGCGGTGCCGTTTGCCGGCGGGTGCGCAACCTTCCGGACCCCGGAGCCCGAGCCGGCTTCGCTGGAGACGGCCCTCGAAAGGCTCGAGCACCGCGCCGAATGGCGGCGCTGGGACCCCATCGAACATCCGCGCCACCCGGCGGAGACATTTCTGGAAGGCTGGGTCATTGTGCTCGACCCGGGACACGGCGGCGACGCGCACCTCGAGGGTTACA
Source organism: Verrucomicrobiota bacterium (assembly GCA_003565135.1). GTDB lineage: Bacteria > Verrucomicrobiota > Verrucomicrobiia > Opitutales > T3Sed10-336 > PXDC01. The sequence continues at coordinate 13,889 of PXDC01000064.1, read as the reverse complement.
AACGGGGTCCCACCGGCGTGCGCGAGGCTGAAATGAACTGGCGGGTGGCGGTGCTGCTCGAACGGCTCCTGGCGGACGCCGGCGCACACGTAACCCTGACCCGGGAAGGCGATGTCGAGGTCAGCCTCGCCGAGCGCGCTGAAATCGCCAACACCGTGGAACGCCCCGACGGGGGACGCGGAGCCGACCTTTTTATCAGTCTGCACCACAACGCCTCGTCAAATCCGGAATCCAACTACAGCAGTGTCTGGTTCCACGGGGAAGCGGACTGGTCCGAGCCGGAACTCGATCCGGCGCGTTACATTGTCCACGCCCTGGCCCGCGCGCTGCGCACCGACGCCGCCCGAACCTCGCCGCTCATGAGCGACCAGCAGATGTACCGCGGCGGCTTCGGTGTCCTCCGCCGCACCGAAGTGCCCGCCATCCTGCTGGAATCCTCCTTCTTCACCCACCCCGACGAAGAACAGCGCCTGCGCGACGGTATTTACAACCTGCGCCAGGCTTACGCCATCTACACGGCCCTTTGCGAGTACGCCTACGGCGGCCGCCCCACCCAGTCGGACCCCGAGCTTTCCCTGGAAGACGGGGATCCCGTGCTCATCACGACGCTCGACGACGGCATGCCGGATATCTGGTGGGGCGCCGACCGGAACCGGATCCTCAGTTCGACCATCCGGGTCACCATCGACGGCGAACCCCGTCCGCACACCTTCGATCCGGACACGTACACCCTGACGGTGGCCCTGCCGTGGGACCGGGAGACTATTGCCGGGAACGGACCGCGGGAAACGATCCTGCACCTGCATCACGCCAATTTCTCCAAGCACCACAACTGGCCGCAGCGTTATTCGGTCGCGATCTCGGTCGACGAAGACGGCGAGCTCCGGGCCGAGGTGACCCCCCTCGGCGCCCGGCGTCACGGGCAACCGGAATGAGCCCCAAGGGCGGGCGGATCCTACTCCCGGCCTCGACGATTCCCGTTTTTTCCGAAATAGTGTAAGGGTAAATCACCTGTTCCCGGTCCATGATTCTTTCCATCGCAAACTACAACGAACCGGTCCTCCGCAAGAAGGGGGAGCCGATAAGCGCCTTCGACGAAAACCTGAACGCCTTGTTCCACGATATGGTGGAAACCATGCACCATGCCGATGGCATCGGGCTCGCGGCCCAACAGGTGCGGCGGGCGCTGCAATTCTGCGTGGTCGATCTCCGCGACTCACCCTCGCCGTTCCAGGCCGTACTCGACGGGCGGGAAAACCTCCCGCCCGAACTCTATATGCCACTCGCGCTGGCCAACCCGAAGGTCACCGTCCTGCCGGGCGAACATACCGTCTTTGAGGAAGGGTGCCTTTCCTTTCCCGATATTCGCGGCGATGTCGAACGCCCCGGACACATTCGCGTCGACTACCAGGACCTGGAGGGATCCTCCCACATCCTCGAAACCGACGGAATTCTGGCCCGGTGCATCCTTCACGAAGTGGACCACCTGAACGGCGTGCTCTTTATCGACCGCATGGAGAGGAAAACCGTCAAATCGCTGGAGACGAAACTGAAGATTCTGAAGCGCCAGACCCGCGACGCCATGAAGGCGTCGTGACCGGCTCCCTCAGCCTTCCCCCACGGTGAGGCCCGCCGGACGGCGCGGCTCGCCATTGACCCGCCCCAGGTTTCCCAGCAGGTCCCGTATATGCCGAATCGTTTCGAGAATTTCCGGATGACCGGCGGCAAAAACGAGCAGGCGAATCTGCTCCTCCGAAAGTTTCCGTTTCGCCAGGACCGCCTCCAACTCCTTGTTCGCCCCGCGAACCGCCTCTCTGTATTCAACCTGCAGGCCTTTGGCCTCGTCGCGCATTTCATCCAGCGTCAGGCCGATGCCGCTGACCGACTCGAGCCAGAGAAGCGCCATCCGCCGCACTTCGTCCGAGCGCTGGTCGAATCCCATAGCCGCCATCAATTCGATGATGGTCCGAAATTTCACCGGGCGCCGGCGTTCGACGTTCAGGACGGTGTTGCGATGGCAACCGGCTCGCTCCGCCAGGGTTTCGTGGGTGAATCCCCTGGCTTTGCGCAGGTTGCGAAAAAACTCCCTGTAATCCACCGGCATAGGCAATACCCTTAACCCAATCGGGTTACTGGTAAAGAAAAAAACACATAGTGATTTGACAAGCCCGCCCCGAACTATTTTTTTTATGCGTTGCGCGGCAGCCCGGGCCTCCGCCGTTCCCCGGGAGATCGACGCGCGGCATCGGCCGGAGATCAACCGGCTGCGTCGAGGAAGGCGCGGACCCCCGCGTTGAAGAGGCCGCGCTGTTCCATGTGCGGGTTGTGCCCGCAGCCCTCCAGCGTTTCCAGTCGATAGGCCGGAAAATGATGCTTTATAAGCGCGAAATCCTCGTCGCGCACAAAATCGGATTGGCCGCCGCGCAGAAACAACGCGGGCCCTTCGAACCGTTCGTTTTCCTCCAGCGGTGATTTTCCCAGCTGTCGAAGGTTGTCGGTCAACACCGGCAGGTTCACCTTCCAGGTAAAACCACCGGAACCGTCACGAACAAAATTCGTCAACAAAAACTGGCGAAACGCCCAGCTGGGGATGCGCTCCTCCAGAAAACCCTCCGCCTCCTTCCGCGACCGGATCCGGGAAAACGGGAGCGCGTTCATGGCCGCGAAGGCCCGCTGGTTGTACGGCGGATTTTCCCGCGGGGCGATATCGACCACGACCAGGCGTCGCACGCGTTCGGGAAAATCCACCGCCAGGCGCATGGCGGTCTTCCCCCCCATACTGTGACCGAGAAAGTCCGCCCGTCCGATTTTCCGGGCCTCCATCCAGGCGATAACATCCTCCACCATGAGCGGGTAACTGTGCCCGGGGGTGTGGGGCGAGTCGCCGTGATTTCGAAGATCGAGCGCGTAGACGCGCCGGTCCGACGCCAGTTCCGCCCCCGCCGTCATCCAATTGCGGGACGAGCCGAGCAGTCCGTGCAGCACGACGACGGGAGCGACCCCGCCGCCACCTCCCCCGAAACTTCGAAAAAACAGGTTCACCGCCATGGCATCGACAGGTAGCGTTCCTCCCGGTCCCGCGCAAGCCGCAACCGGAAACTATTGGCTTGAGCCCTCTTGCGCCCCGTACGAGAACATTCCCATGGCCGAGAACAATCGCAACCCGCTCGTCGGGATCGTTATGGGAAGCCGTTCCGACTGGTCGACCCTCGAATTCACCGCGCAGACGCTGGAATCGCTGGGGGTGCCTTACGAGAAACACATCGTGAGCGCCCACCGCACCCCTCAACGATTGTACGACTACGCCGGGGAAGCGGCCGGGCGCGGTCTTCAGGCCATCATCGCGGGCGCGGGTGGAGCGGCTCACCTTCCCGGAATGGTGGCGGCGATGACGGAATTGCCGGTGCTCGGGGTCCCGGTCGAATCCAAAGTTCTGCGCGGCGTCGACTCGCTCCTTTCCATTGTCCAGATGCCGGCCGGCGTACCCGTCGCCACCTTCGCCATCGGCAGGGCCGGCGCCATCAACGCCGCTCTCTTCGCCGCCGCCCAAATCGCATTGAGTGATGCGGAGATCGCGCGGAACCTTCACCGGTATCGCGCCGACCAGACGCACGAAGTCGAAAACACGCCCCTCCCATGATCGTTCCCGGAAACATTCTCGGCGTCATGGGCGGAGGTCAGCTCGGACGCATGTTCGCGCTGGCGGCCCGACGCATGGGCTACCGTATCCACGTCTTTGATCCCACACCCGGCGGCCCGGCGGGACAGGCGGCGGACCTCGAAATGAACACGGACTACGCCGACGAGGAGGCCCTGGCCGGTTTCGCCCGGGGCGTTTCGGCCGTCACCTTCGAGTTCGAGAACATACCGGCCCGGTCGCTCGAAGCCCTCGCCCGGGTTCGACCGGTCCACCCGCATCCCGAAGTCCTCCTGACCTGTCAGCACCGGGAACGGGAAAAGACATTCCTGTCCCGGAAAGGTTATCCCCTCGCCCCCTTCGCCGTAGTCGATTCGGCGGCGTCGCTTCGCGAGGGCCTGAGGCAAACCGGCGTCCCCGCCGTCTTAAAAACCGCCGCCTTCGGCTACGACGGCAAGGGGCAGACCCGCGTCAGCGCCACCGATTCGCCCGAAGCGATCTGGCATACCTTCGGGGCCGACCGCGCGGTGCTGGAAGCCTGGATCGAGCACGACCGCGAAATCTCGGTCATCTGCGCGGGATCGCCGGAGCGCGGGTACACCTGCTTCCCGGCGGCCGAAAACATTCACACCCGACACATTCTCGATGTGTCGATCCTGCCGGCCCGCGCCGAACCCGACGTGCTGGCGGAAGCGGCCGCCATCGCCCGTTCGATCGCCGGGGAACTCCGGCTGACCGGCCTGGTGGCGGTCGAGTTTTTCCTCCCTCCGGGCGGCCGCCTGCTGGTCAACGAACTCGCTCCGCGCCCCCACAATTCCGGCCACGCGACCCTGGAAGCCTGCGTGACCTCGCAGTTCGAGCAACAGGTCCGCACCCTTTGCGGCATCCCAACGGGTTCCCCGCGCCTGCTCTGTCCCGCCGTCATGGTGAACCTGCTGGGGGATCTCTGGGGCGACGGCGAGCCGGACTGGTCCCCGGTCCTCCGCGAACCGGCGGCGAAGCTGCACCTCTACGGCAAAGAACAGGCCCGCCCCGGGAGAAAAATGGGACACGTCACCGTACTGGATCCGGATGCCGAAACCGCGGTGACAAAGGCGTTCGCTCTGAGGCGCGAGTTGGGTATCGGTTAAAGACGCATTCCCGTACCCTTCGCGACGATTCGTTCCCGGAATCACACGTATGCAACCCGGCATAAAAAAGCCCCGAACCGGCCTCCCCAACGGCGGTCAAACCCCGCCGAAACGGAGCGAGGCCGCCGCACTCGTACTCCTCCAGGCAACCGGCTTCCTTCTGTGTCGGCTCCCGGAGGCGGTGCTCCGCGCGGTGGCGTGGACCCTGGGCACGCTCCTCTACGCCTTCCCCTCCGGACGCGCCCGCATCGTGCGCTCGAACCTGCACCACGCTTTTCCGGACCGGTCCCGTCGCGACCTCCGGCGACTCGCCCTCGAATCGTGTCGCCGCACCATCGAGATGGGGATGTTTGCGTTGATGATACCCTTCCTCGGAGAACGCCGCCTGCGAGCGCATGTGACCTTGCACGTTACGGCGGAAGAGGTGTGGGACGCCGCTACCGGAACCGAGAAACCGGTGGTGGCCCTGCTGCCGCACATCGGTTCCGCCGAGGCGGTAACCCTCATTCCGCTGGCTTTCGGACGCGACCTCCCCCAAACCGGCGCGCTCTATCGGCCCTTCGACAATCCTGTAATAGAAAAATGGATACACAAGACCCGGGAACGTTACGGGGTGGCGCTGTTCTCGCGCAAAGAGGGATACCTGCGGAGCATCGAGCTGCTGCGGGCCGGCGGCAACCTGGGCATCCTCTTCGATCAGAACGCGGGACGCACGGGGTCGCTCATCAGTTTTTTCGGGCGGGTGGCCTCGGCCACCGACCTGCCGGACGTGCTGGCCCGACGCTTTGACGCGGGGTTGATCGGCGTATTCCCGCGGCGCACGGGATTCCTGCGATCCGAAATTGTGATCGAGCCCATCACACCGGCCTCGGAGAAACCGGGCGCCATCACCCTGGCGGCAAACGAGTGGCTGGAGCAACGTCTGGCGGGCGACGACAACCTGTGCGCCTCCTGGCTCTGGCTGCACGATCGCTGGAAAACCCAGGTGCGCCCGGGCCGACGATTTCGCCTCCGGCAGAAACGCAGCCACCTGGAACTGCAGGCACAGGTGCGCGGATGGACCGCGCTTCCCCGGGGAACCCGGTTCTGGGTGCGCATGCCCGACAGCCTGGGGGAACTGGTCCTCGCCCTTCCCCTTTTGCGTGCCCTGCGGACCTCCCGTCCCGACGTCGCTCTCACTGCCGTCGCCGCACCCGGCTTCCGGACCCTTCTGCAGGGATTCGGGCTCGTGGAAGAGGTCCTGCCGCTACCCGGGCCCGGCGCCGGCTACTACCGCCGATTCCACCGGCGACGCAAGCTGTATCCGGACGTCCATATCGTCCTTCCCGAATCCGCCCGGTGCGACCGGGAGGCCTGGTTCACCCGTTGCCCCCAGCGGTTCGGCATAGCGCGTCCCGAACGTTCCCGGGCGCTCCTTACCGATACGTGGACCATTCCGTCCGACCTCGACGAAGCGAGGGTTCACCGGATCCGCGTATGGGAGCAGTTCTTTCGGCATTTCGGACTGGAGGGAGAACTCGACCTCTCCCCGCTCGCCTACCGCTCGGCGACGGAAAAAAGCGTCAAAGCCAGACCGTCCGGAACGGCCCTGGTCGGGCTGATCTGCCACTCCGGAGGGACGCCTGAATCGGGCTGGAACGCGGAGCGCTGGCGGGAACTCATCGGCGGGCTGCTGGAGCATTCGTCGGCGCCGGAAATCCTCCTCTTCGGCACGGCCGCCGACCGGCGCCTGACCGCCACGATCGAGGAGACCTTTCCCCACGAACCGGTCATCAACCTGGCGGGAAAGACCACGGTCGAGGATTTGGTGAGCGAGCTGCGTCGCTGCCGGGTGGTGGCCGGTCCGGAAGCCGGGACGCTGCACCTCGCCAACGCTCTCGGGCTCCCGGTGGTGGCCCTGTTCGGTCCGGGCAATCCGCTGAGGGACGGCCCCGTATTCGACGCGCCCAAAACCGTGCTGCAACCCCCCGGTTGCCCGGGAACCGGCGGCGGGAAGACCGACGCGATCGACGTCGGCACGGTCCTGCAGGCAATCGAAACCCACCTTTCCTGAGGGCCCGCGCAACGTTTTCTTGCGCGATGGGAGACGACCCTTCGCGACATTTAGCCCCTCGTGCTTTCGCGGCGTAAAGATCGAGGCAGTCCGCCCGGTGTGAAGCGGCCTAAATCATCGGTTGTCCGGGGGGCGAGCGGCGAATGAAAAGGGTTTAGTCAAGGAGATGGTTTTTCATACGCCTCGCATAATTTCCGCCGAACGGCGAATCGATGGCCCCTTCGATTGCCTCCCTGTACACCGAGACATCGTCATGGGTCAAATCAATGATATTAAGCACAAGCAATGTCGTAAGTGACGCGTCGTCCAACAGCGAAATCAGACAGGACCGGGCCGCGGCTTTTTCTTCGTCCGCGTCAATCAATGCCCAGGCCGCCATGGCACGAACGGCATCCGACTCATCCTGAAGGCGATCCACCAGCGCGCCGGTGACCGCCGGAGCCGGATCACCGAGAATTAACAAACCGACAACCCCCCAATACCTGAGTCCGGCGTCCTCGTGCGCAAGCATCCGAACCAGACGCTTCCGGTTCTCCGGATCCGCTTCCAAGGCGATATCGGCCGCATCCAAATAGGCCGGCAAATCGTATAAGTCCGGATTACGGACCAGCTCGTGAATGGTTATTCCGTGTTTCTCCGCGCGTTCGACCACGATCTCTTCGGCGAGGACCCCGGCGTCGTGACTTTCCAGCTGCCATTCCCGCAAAGCGGCCCGCAGTGTCTCCAGGTCGCCTTGATGTTCCGGACGGTGGGCCAGATTGATGACATTATCGGGATCGCGCGTGGTGTCGTAGAGTTCTTCAACCGGTGGCCGGGGATCGAAGAACGCACCGGTAATGGCGTCCGTTTTGCCCGCCTGATGGTGTTCATCCCATGCCTGGGCGGCTTCCATCCGCCACAGGTAACCGATCTCCTGACCTATCGGCACATAGGGCATATAATTTTTGATATACAAAAATCTTTTGTCGCGAACCGCACGCATTTCGAGGTAGCGGTTAACCATACGTCCGGCGAACGCAAAATGGGTTTCACGCGCAGGCTCCGTGTCGGGACCCAAAAAAATCCGCCCGTCCATGTAATCCGGCACTTTTGCGCCGGTAATGCTGAGCCAGGTCTTAGGCATGTCAACAAAGCTGACGAGCCGGTCGACAGGCTCACCCGGTGCATCCGCGGGCCACAAATTTTTGAATTTTTCAGGGATGCGGATAATTAACGGGGAATGCGTGCCGCTGTCTTTCAGGTAACGCTTGCTGCCCGGCATTACTCCGCCGTGGTCGGTGGTGAAAATCACAATCGTGTCGTCTGCCAAACCTTCCTCATCCAATCGATCAAGCCATTTTCCGATCGCTTCATCCAATCTTTCCACCTGGTCCGCGTAATGGGCATAATTATTCCGGATACGGGGAATGTCCGGATGATAAGCGCGCAACCGTTGTTTCGCCGGGTCATGGCGACTGTTATTCACGTCACCGAATGCCCGGCTCTCATGGCTCTCCGGGAAGTGCGCCACATGAAAGAACGGTTGCCCCGGCTTCCGGTTTCCCCAATCACCCTCATTCCATGCATCCCGGTCTTCCCGGCCGCCGATATTGTAATCCGTCTTGCCGGGTTGCGTAACGTAATATCCCGCCTCGCGGAGATAGTCGGGATAATAGTTAATCGTGTCATGGGGAATGGCATTGCGGCTACGCATCGGCAGGGTTCCATTCGAAACGGACAGCACACCCGTTATCCAGGTGCTGCGCGAAGGACTGCAGACCGGGGCATTGGCAAAGGCGTGGCGATAACGAAAGCCTTCTTCGGCCAGCTGGTCGAGGTTGGGCGTTGTGACCTCATCATTTCCATAGGAACCGAACCAATTCACATTGGCGTCTTCGGCATCGAGCCATAAAACATTAGGCTGTTGCACCGCCGCCGACAGACTCAAGAGAGGAAGGGTGAGGCCCACCACTGCCGACAGCCTCTTTATTTTTGTTACACCGGACGCCGTCCGTTTTCGGGCGGACCGTAAAGTCGTTGGTTTATGGAGAATTCGCATTGTGTTACAATCCGCTTGGCGGGCTACACTAGAGACTCCCCTGCTGCGGCTGGAGCACAATCTCCTCCACTACGGTCCGGCGGCTGAGCCGGTAGGCGTCGAGAAACGCCCGGGCGACGTCTCCGGCCGGCATCATGCGCTCCTCGGCCACCCCGGCCCCCTCCCACGACGGGGTCCAGGTCGGCCCGGGTGAAACCGCGGTTACCCGAATACCCTTATCCTTCAACTCTTCGCGCAGCACACGGGTCAGGCCCACGGCCCCGAACTTGGCGGCGCAGTACCCGGTACCCCCGGGATAGGCGTTCAATCCCGCGATCGAACACATGTTGAAAACATCTCCCCGCCCGCGTTCCAGCATCCCGGGCAGGAACGCCCGGGTCACCAGGAACAGGCTTCGCAGGTTGGCCCGGAGCATCCAGTCAAAGTCCTCCACGGAAAACTCCAGAAACGATCCGGGCTGAAAGGCCCCGGCGTTATTGATCAGTACATCCGGAGCCCCCCAACGGGCCCGGACCCCTTCCGTCATCTCCGTCACCGCCGCGACCTCCGTCACGTCACACGGAAACACCGCGGCCTCCGCCCCGTTCTCCCGGCACGTCGCCGCCACCCGGTCCAGCTTATCCCGGTTGCGCGCCACCAGGGCCAGGCGGCAAGCCATTTCCCGGGAAAACATTCGGGCGATGGCCGCACCGATTCCCTGGCTGGCCCCGGTGATCACAACGACGGGTTTTGCTTCGGCATCCATGGGTACCGCGAGGGTCGCGTGTCGAGGGGCGGGTGTCGAGGGGAAACAGGCCCGGCCGCCACTCCGCTGATCCGCCTCAGCAGATAAGGTCCTTGAAATCGCTGAAGTCGGCCTTAAAGCCACCCGGCACACCCTTGGCGATCACCGATATGGCGTCGTGGGAGTGAAGCGATTCCAGATGGGCGCAAGCCACCTCGAAGTCCCGGATCCGGCGATCCCCGTCCAGTTGCTCGTGCATGAGCCGGGCCGCGTCCTCCACAAACTTGACCGCGGCCCCGTTCATCTCGGCAAAGGCCTGTTCGTCCTCCCGTTTGACCATGACCTGCGTTTCCGTGACCAGGGCCGCCAGGCAGTGCCCGTGCAGATCCTCGATGGACACCCGGGCGTCGGGTTCGACCTCCACGCGGAGGCGGGCCTTGCTGCGCTGGGAATGGGGAATGGCGTAGACGTTGCGCACATCCCGGGCGTGTTCCGCCAGTTCGGCCGAACACGGACAGGCCGATGAGTACACAAAATCAAAATACAGGATTTTGCGGAAGCGATTGTCCCGGTCGACGATTCCCTCAAACGCCACGTCGTAGTACTGGTAACCGCTCAAGGCGCTGCGCAGACTCCGCTGCAGCATGGGATAGGAAAAATTCAGTTTGATTTGGGCCGAGAAGGTGTCCATCGACCGCTTGTAGTAAGCGAGTATCTCCTCCAGGAGCTCGGGGGAAAAGATGTGCTCCTGGTAATCGGAAAAGCCGCGGATGATGCGGGACATGTTGATCCCTTTCCTCGTGGCCTCCAGGGACACGGTGCCGGTCACGCGGGTCTCGAGAGTGAGCGGCTCCTCCCGGTAGGGCACCGTGTACTTGAGCGGCAGGCGAAAATTGGAAATCCCGACCTGCTGGATGCCGACCCGGGCCCCCTGGATCGCTTCTCCGGACGCATTCTGCATGTCGGGAAGCGACTTCTGGTAGTCGTCGCTGACGACAAAAGCGGCATCGTATTCCCGCGTCATTCCGTCGGCCCCGGTCCGGCTTTTATCCTGTGCTTGAAGTTTGTTCTCCGCCGTTTTCATGAAATCACGTCGCCGGGACCTGTCCCCGGTATTCAACAATATTGCTATCGGTTTCGTACAGGCGAACCGAATAGAGCCTTCCCTGGTTAATATGGGGTTCGAGCTGGTGCCAGAAGGCCACCGCCAGGTTCTCCGTGGACGGAATAATCCCGTCGAGAAACCCCACGTCCAGATTCAGGTTCTTGTGGTCGCACTTTTCAACAATGACCTCGTTTACAACCTTTTTCAAATACGCGAGGTCGATGACGTAGCCGGTCTCCGGATCGGGTTCCCCGATTACCGAAACCTCCACCGTGTAGTTGTGGCCGTGCCAGTTGGGATTGCTGCAGCGCCCGTACTGCTCCAGGTTCCAGCTCTCGGATTTATCCGGATTGTGCAGGCGGTGGGCGGCGTTGAAGCGCGCCCGCCGCGTCACCACAACCTCCCCCCGGAGGGAACGCCCTCGGATGTGCTCGCTGCCTATGGTTTTTGCGGTACCCATAAAACCAGCCACAAAAAGGGAATTCGGGGAAAAGGTCAACCGGGCGATTGAGGTTCCGGTGTGACGGCCGCAATCGGTGAAGAAGCCCGGTTCTCCCGGTTAAGCCTTGCTTCCCCTCCGCCCTTGGCGTTGCCTCGGGTTTATGGCAATCCGTTTCAAAATCCTCGGGAGCAGCAGTTCCGGCAATTGCGGTCTTTTGCAGACCGACCATTGCCGGGTGCTGATCGACGCCGGGTTTTCCGGGCGCCGGATTGGCGAAATGCTGGAGGCCTGCGGCGAGTCCATCGACGGGATTGACGCGGTATTTCTCACCCACGAACACAGCGATCACGTGGCGGGCCTGCCGGGGCTGTCCCGGTACAGGAAGCTCAAAGTGTTTGCCAATCGCTTTACGGCCGAAGCCGTGCGCGGCCGTCTCAAAAACGCGATCGACTGGCAGATTTTCGAAACCGGAACCCGCTTCGCCTACCGGGACCTCGAAATCGACGCCTTCCCGGTGCCCCACGACGCCCACGATCCGGTCGGATTTGTGTTCTCCAACGGGGGTGACGACCTCTTTAATCCGCACCGCAGCCTGGGGTGGGTTCTCGACCTCGGCTACCTCCCGGAAGGGGTCAAGGAGCGGATCCGCCAGGTCGATGTCCTCGTCATGGAAGCCAACCACGACCGAAACCTCCTCCAGAACCACACCAAGCGCCCCTGGTCCCTGAAACAGCGCATTTCCGGTCGTCACGGCCACCTTTGCAACGATTCCGCCCGCGAGTTCATCGAATCGACGCCCGGCGCCCGCTGGAAGCGCGTGTGCCTGGCCCACCTCAGCCGCGACTGCAATTCGGTCGACGAGGTGAATCGGACATTTACCCGGTCCCTCGAAGGCGCCTTTCCCCACCAGCTCGCCGTCGTCGCCCCCGGGGCCGAAACCCCGTTTTACGACTTCCCCTGACCCGGCCTCAGGCCGGGAGTTCATCTCTCAGGAGGCCGTACCAGGCTTCGTCCGCCGGTTCCTCCCGCACGAAGCGATTGCGGCGCAGGGTGCCTTCGTGCCGCATGCCGAGCTTTTCCAGGACACGGCGTGAGGCGAGGTTCCTCGTGTCGGCCATGGCCCGGACCCGCACGAGACGACCGAAGTTCGCAAAGGCGGCTTCGATGACCGCGCGAGCCGCCTCCGTGGCGAGTCCCCGCCCCCACTGCCGACGAGCCACCGAGTACCCGAACTCCCCGATTCGGCCCTCGTGAAAAAAACGGATGTTGATGCCGCCACTCGGCTCCCCGTCCCGGGTGATGGCCCAGGAGGCATGCTGATCGCGGGGCAGGAGGATTTGCCGCGCGACAAAGCGCTCGGCCTCCGCCCGCGGATACGGAAAAGGCACGGGCAGAAACCGGCCCCACTCCCGGTCGTCGGCGTACGCCGCGACCGCCGCAACATCATCGATTCGCCAGGGACGCAAGACCAGGCGCTCGGTGGTTATGATTTCCGGCAGTTGTTCGTTCATATACAGGTTTCTCTCCTTTCCTCCGGAATCCCGCGCATGCCGCGCAAAACCCCGAAACGTTTATTCTCACCAAACAGCTTCATGGCTCCCGGCTACGGTCCGCCGCACGGTCCCGCAACATCGCGGTTAGATATCCGGTCCGGCCGCGGGAACCCGCACTGACGGATGTGATGGCGATGCCGGTACCGTCCGCAGTCGCGGCGACACCGATCGCAATTCCGGCAACGGCGTCATCCCCGGCGAAAGAAGCGGTCCAACGCACGGCCCCGGTTTCGACGTCGAACGCCACCGCCGTCGCTTGCCGCGCCCCGGAACCCCGGGGGCCGATTGCCGCGAAATATCCCTCACCGGGCGCCGCCGCCAGGTCCGTGATCTGGCGCACGGCAGCCGTTTCCCCAACCCAGCCTACGGTCCCGGTCGACATCCGGTAGGCGGTCACACTCCCGAGGCGCCCCCCCTCATTTTCGGAACCTCCGGCCGCCAACAGGCGACGTCCGGCACGGTCTATGGAAAGACGATTGACCGAGCGGTTGGGGCCGTTCCGGATATCCGCCCAAAGGCGGACACCCGTCCGGCCATCGATCACGAGGATCGCGCTCCCGGCCGGAATTCCCCGCGGGCCCACCGCGGTTCCGCCCGCGTACACGGCTCGGTTTTCCGGTGCGAAAACAAAATCCCTCAGCCGGAAAACCGAGGAAAATTCGTGATACCGCTCCCAGCGGACGGCGCCGCAGGCGGCAACGTTAGCCGAGACGACCCACCGCCGGGCGGTCCCGTCGGCCGCGATCAGCCTGACGGTATAAACGGATTCCCCGGTCCCGTCGGCCACCACCCGCGTGTCCATTACGGCCGCGCCGTCCGGAATCCGTCCGCCTTTCTCCCAAAGAACCTCTCCCGATTCCGTATCCAGGGCGGAAAGGAACGGCTCCACCCCTCCCGTCCGGGCGCGCCGATTTCCCGCCAGGTAAATCCGTTCCCCGCAATGCGCCGACGCCAGGTCGAAACCGGATGCCGAGCTGCCGGCCCGGTACCCGGCTTCCCAAAGGCGACGCCCCTCGGGCAAACCGTAGGCGACGAGAATGTAATCGTACTGTCCGGCCTCACCCCTCCATCCGGAGACAATAAGACGTTCACCACTCGGGCAAACCAGCAGGCTGCCCGCCGCCCGGGGATCCTGACGGGAGGGATCGCGACGCGTCCAGCGCGGTTCGCCGCCGGAAACGTCGTAAGCGATGGTCACGAGGTCGTA
>PXDC01000125.1 GCA_003565135.1 Verrucomicrobiota bacterium | reverse complement strand
TGTGTTGTTGGTTGACGGTGAACATCATATCGCGTCTGAAATTCCGTGTCAAGCACTTTTTTCATCTTTTTTCAGATGGTGCTATGGTGAGCTTTACCACACAATGAAACCCATGTCAATAAGGTTGCGAAAATATTTTTCTTGTGTTAGGATGGGTGAATCAGTGCCATATCCTGATAGATGAGAATGATAATCACTAATTTTAATTTAATTTTTGTGGTAAAAAAGAGACAACTGTGGTAAAAAAGAGACAACTGTGGTATTTATACCACAATTATATGGAGAGTGTTGCGAATGATTTACAAATACCAAAGGTTTAACGACATTCCCCGCGAACTAGTTGATCGGTGCAGGTTGCTTGCTGCATCTGAAATGAGAAAGAGCTTGAATCGGGGGTTGGTATATGAGATAATAGGTCACATTCCTCCCAGCGTCGGAAAGGGAATAAGATTAGCCGCTAAAGCTAGTCGTGATAGGAAACTCTTGGAATGGGTTTTGTTAACCATTACTGATGAGAATTTACCACATAGGCTTCAGGCGTATGTAAGGGCCACCCATCGCAGACAAGGAGTAGGAACGGAATTGGTTTTCTCATTGCAAAATGACATACGGTATGGTGATAAGATAGAAGTCCTAGGAGAAGATGCGGTGGCACGTTCGTTCTGGAAATCCATCGGTTATCCACACCTAGTAATTAACCCCTAACGCATGCGTTACTTATATGGGTAGGGGTACTACAGTATGTGAGCTTAATCATAACCTTAATCGTGTAGTTAATTCACTACTTGACATGTCAGTTAATCCGTGTACAATTGACTCGTGTTTAATCAAAGTTAAACACAATTTAACCCTTAACACTTAATAACAACAAGAGGAAACACGTTATGCAAAAACGTAAATTTCGTAGTAGACCAGCACGATCAGGCGGTTCGAGAATCCGTTATACTTTTCACTCTTACGGTACTTCGTATTCGTTTGACCCATTCAAAATCATCGAGGATGATCGGCTGCTTAACGAAGCTGGTTATTTCGAGCGGGTTCGACAGCTTGATCTATACAAGGATGAGGTTCGTATGGCAAACCTGTCGCATGTCTACATTCGTGACGAAACTGGTGAGGTGCTGAAGGTATGAGCAGCATCATTCATGCATTAGGACTGAAAGACACTACCGATCTGAAATTTCCTATAGGACTCTACACTACCAAAGCATTGCTGCGAGGGGAAAGTCCCTTCGCAGTAATCACTACAAAAAAAGGAAAAACAACCCTTCGAGCAGGTAGTATCCACGATAACATACTTTGTAAAATTGTGGTAGACTAACAACTCTAAATACATTTTATAAATTAAAAGGTACAATGATGATTGAAAATATGAAACGAAAATTTGATGAAAACCGAAAAGCGAACACGATCCTTGCGATCTGTATCCTTGCGATTATCGGAGGATTGGCTGCAATATCGTATGTTCTGGTGGATTCTCTATCTCGTTGGCCAGTAATCGGACTTTGACAGTTCATCCGTCAACTGTTATACTAACCAAAAAACCGGAGTTAATACATGCTTCCAACATATAAACTAATGGAAAAAATCGGAGAAGCTTACGATCACGCAATTAACGAGCGTGTTGACAGTTTTCGTGATATCGACAAGGAACTCACTTCCTTAATTCCTCTCTATGTTCAACACATCGCATACTCCTCACAAGCGGTAAAGAGTCTGAATACCGTTCAGATATCTACGCTGGTAACACAAATAGCAAAAGTGTCTCTAACCGGTATAACACTAATGGGAATTGCTGCTATATTCCTGTTTATACCCTTTATTGAAGGGGCAGTGTCTGGTTTCTTGACTGCTACAACCGTAGGATTTGGTTTGTTATATTCATGGAAAAAGATTCCTGTTATACGCAGTATCTGGGAAAGTACCGGAAAAATTGACGCACATTCTTCTAATTTGTATGTTAGTTTATCTGAATGCATCCGTTCCTTGGAGGAAATTAAGGCATTTCAACAAGCTACAATCCCTACCGTTACCGAATGGGAGAGAAAAGGTTTGTGGAAAGAAGACCAGACCGAGGATGATTTAGAAGAAGCCACGAAATCGATTGACAATTTTTTAAAAGAAATGGGTGATAGAAACCATTACAACGAGAAAGAACAAGACGATGAACAGTGAAATGCCCGTGTAACCCAACTGGCAGAGGTAGTGGACTTAAAATCCATTCAGTGCGGGTTCGAATCCCGCCACGGGTACCAATTTTTTCTTGACAAACATTCCCTACTCGGGTATACTTTAAACATTGAAGTTAAACCTACACTACAGGGAACACACAATGAAAAATGAAAACTTTGAAAACCTAAAGAAGCTTGGCAATTCGGCTGATCAGTTTGTCGGTAATTCCTTTAACGGCATTACAACCATTGTACTAACCATCTTGTTTCTAGTATTCGCGACAGCGGGAGTTCGTATCCTTATCTGGTTGTTCCAGCAACTTACCGGAGCGGCATAATGATAACAGTAGAAAAACAATCATTCACCAGTGGTAATACCACGGTGCGAATGCCAGAGGTTGAAATATATTTTAACCATTACTCGAAGAAGTGGCATTTGTGTGTAAACAACGAATACATGAGAGAGTTTAGTACTGTGCATCAGGCAATATGGGGAGCTAGAGCCTTGGGTATTATTACCAGTGAGTGCGCTCGTTCCCTTAAAAATCAAATAGGAGAAGAATAATGGCAAGTCTAAAATGCGAAGTCGTAGAACTAGAAATTCTTACGCACCCGGACGCTGATGCACTAGAAATTGCAAAAGTCAAGGGATACCAGTCTATTGTCCGTAAGGGACAATTTGAAACTGGTGATCTTGCCGTGTATATCCCGGAGCAATCAATTGTTCCTGAGTGGCTTCTACGCCGTCTTAACCTATGGGATGATGAAAAGGGTAAGGGTAAACTCGCAGGATCAAATGGTGACCGCGTGAAAGCGGTTAAACTGCGTGGAGTAACTTCACACGGGCTTATATACCCACTTACGTACAGGGCACCGTATGTAAGTGTAGTCGCCCGAGGAGGCATCTTGCACGATAACGAAGGGTGGCTGATGGACTGCAACTGCAACCAATTTATTCTTGAAACCGTGAATGAGGGTCAAGATGTTACCGAAAAGCTCGGCATCGTCAAGTGGGAACCACCTATTCCTGTAGCTATGGCAGGTGAAGTGGTTGCACTCGCTGGTAAGACTCTGGGCTATGACATTGAAAATATTAAGAACTTCCCAGAAGTGGCTGAAGCTCTTATGGCTTTGAACATCGACTGTCATATCACTGAAAAACTTCATGGTACATGGTGTTGCCTTGGTATCTGGCCTGAAGATTTGCATGATGAGATTCCATACAAGAGAGTTATCGTGACCTCGAAGGGTCTTTCAGGTAAGGGCTTGGCTTTCAAAGACAATGAAGCGAATGTCAATAATCTGTACATGCGTATTTTCAAAAGCATTTGCCCGGATGAAGCGTCATTCAGCAGAAACTTCAAGTATACTGGACATTGCATGGGTGAAATTGACAAAAGAGTTCCCATCTTTTTCTTGGGAGAAGTGTATGGAAAAGGTGTTCAAGACCTTCAGTACGGGTTGAATGACATTCACTTCCGTCTGTTTGATATCTATGAAGGGTTTCCGGGTCAAGGGGAATACTTCACTCAAAAACAAGTGGATATCTTCGTGGAAACAATGGATCTTCCGTTTGAGCGTGTGCCAGTGTTGTATACCGGAAAACTCACACACAAGATTATCCATGAACTGACCGATCGAAAAGATACCATTACTGGAACCCACATGAGGGAAGGAATTGTTATCAGAACCCTTTACAACGAGTACAGAAATGATAAAATGGGTCGTGTCATCTTGAAATCTGTTTCAGATGACTACATTAACCGAAAAAATGCCACTGAATACAATTGAACCTGATCCTAAAAAGTGTGGATGGTTTTACGGAGCCATCTGTGCAGAATAAATAGTCATATGAAACTATTCAAAGAAAATAAATTTTACGTCATCGTGGACAAGGCCGGGGAGTTCCCCAGCTTTGT
>PXDC01000241.1 GCA_003565135.1 Verrucomicrobiota bacterium | reverse complement strand
TCCTGATTCGTTCGGAAAAGGGCGGGTGAGAGGAAAAGTAGGCGGCGAGGTTTTCCGGTTCCGCGACCAGGGACTTCAGTCGGTCGAAGAGCCGCAGGGAAGCCTGCGGATCATAACCGGCGGCTTGGGTCAGGCGGGCGGCGAAATGGTCGGCCTCGAATTCCTGGCGGCGGGAATAGCCCTGAGTGACGAGTTGGTCGACCAGGCGTCCAACCATCGGTTTGAGCGGGCCCTTGAGCGCGCCCCTGATCGGCCCGCCGCGGGAGAGGACCTTGACGACCTCCGAAGTCATTAGCCGGTTGAAGGAATGGCTTCGCACGACATGACCCATTTCGTGCCCGATCACGAAGGCGATTTCATCTTCGTCGAACTCACAGAGTTCGAGGAGGGACCGCGAGACGAAAAGAAATCCGCCCGGCAGGGCGAAGGCGTTGGGTTCCGGGGTCGTCAGGCACCGTACCTGGAAGCGCCGCTCCCGGTTGGTCAGGCAATGGGAGAGGCGGCCGGCGTGTTCGTTGAGCCAGCGGACGGTTTGCGGCGTTCGGTCGAGGTTGCCGTCGCGGGTGTGCAGGTAGGTGAGGTAGCAGCCCATGGCGTATTCGGCCCTGATCCGCTCGGATTCGGTCCCGGTCAGGGAACGGTAAATCCAGCGCGCCCGCACCACCGCGGGGGCCGCCTTCCGGCCGAGGTTGTAAAAGAGTCCGCTCATGCTCCCCCCACTCAACCCGGAAAACCCGCCGAATGCAAATTCGGGATCACGACAGGTCCGAGTTTATTGTGCCAAGCCAAATGATCGTTGCTCACCAAACGATATCGATAAGGCCGCTTGCCGAAATTTCGCGGTCACGGGTGAGCCGGGTCGACTCATGGCGCTTGGCTGTGGCGACGATGATTCGATCAAAGGGGTCGGATTGGGGCAAAGGCAGGTTGACCGCGCTCTCGGCTATCGTCGCATCGATGGGAACGCGGGCATCCCCCCTGCCCGCATTTTTGAACCATAGGGCACTGGAGGTGCGGGCAGGGATGCCCGCGCGGCCAAGGGCTCGAAAGGACAAATACGCGGTCTTCGGCAGGTGGGGTTTACGCGTCGGTCAGGATTCTTCGGCAGGTTTGGATGGCGTCGGCGGGGGTCGGGGCCTGGAGGATGTCGGAGACGATCACCACGCGCCGGGCGGCGGCCTGGATCACGGTGGACAGGTTGGTTCGCTTGATTCCTCCAATGCAAAAAAACGGAAGGGGTGGATTCAGGGCCGCCACAGCCCGGACCAGTTCCAGGCCGACGGCCTGGTAGTCGGGTTTGGTGGGGGTGGCAAAGACCGGCCCGACGGCGAAGTAATCAAGCAGGTTGGCCTGTTCGATGGCCCCCCGGGCCTGCTCCAGGGAATGGGTGGAAAGCCCGAGAATACGGTCTGGCCCCAGACGTTCCCTGGCTTCCGGTACCGGTAAATCGTCCTGGCCGACGTGGAGGCCCAGGCCGGGGTAGGCCAGGCACAGGTCGATGTCGTCGTTGATAATCAGCGGCGGCGCTTCGGCGGGTTCGAACAAGGGCAGGATGCGTTCAAGCAATTCGCGCCGGCGCTCGGGCGATTCCTTCTTGGCCCGGAGCTGGATGAGGTCGGCGCCCCCGGCAATCAGTTGGCGACACGTTTCGGGCCATTGGCCGGTCGCCACGTAACCGGTGTCGAGAATGGCGTAAAATCGGGCGGAGGAAAGGTTGGGCCTGGTCATGATTGCTCCCGCTATCGCTATCGTTCGGGGCCGGGTGGGGGCAAGGTTGGATTTCGAAGCTTCGGACCCGGCCCAATGGAGCTTGGTTGTTGGGCGGAAAGATGAATGAATTTCACGCCCAGCCGCTAAGCGGCTTCAATACCCAGAGACCCAAGATGCAAGAGAATGACGGAGCGCGGATGGCATTATGCGGATGATTAACGGATTCGAAGACGGGAAACTTGGGGTCTCCGGGGCTTCGCGTGAGCCCTCTTTGTTTTCCCGATTGATACGAAAGCAAACAGCGAGGTGCCGTGAATCCATTGTGGCGTGTCCGCTCGCGGACGGAGTCCTGGAGGGAAACCGAACGATGGGATCACGCCCTGTGCAAGGATGAAGAAATATTTTTAAAGTGTTTCTTTCTGGGCCGCATCCGTTTATATATGCATTCATTCGGTTGGACATATTGGCCTCCAACCGTCCAATCAACCCTCAAATTCCGCATAAATGACTAACTCCCCCCCCCCGAAACACGTATCGCTGCCGGCTGATTGCCGCGGCGCTGTCAATCGCCGTAGCGCTCGCTCCCGCGGCCTTCGGCTCCTACGAAATCACTGAAGCCGAACTGGTGGAAAGGCTTTCGGCCCTACACGGCCAAACGGTCGGCTCGGCCATGGCGGCCACCGTATTCCACTCCCAGGAGATCCCCGCGAACGTGCTCGAACAGCGTCTGATCGATCAATTCGGCGCCCGCTGGGACACGCTTTCGCCGGATCGACGCGAGCGGCTCATTGCCGATCACCGCGAACTCCTGACGAACGTCGCCCATGCCGAGGCGGAGCGACCACCACGGGGAGAGTTCGATCCGGCGGCACCGGAACTGGTCGAAGCCGCGATCAGGGCTGAAGCCAGAAGACAGGAACGGATTGAGTTGATCCAGCGGACGCTTCGGCCTACCTTTCCGTATGATCCCGGATCGCCGGAACCGGACGAATCAAGGCACGACAATGTCGCCTTCCGCTTGGGGTTGGAGGAGCGATTGGCGCAGGAGCAAGCCAGGAGATGGGAAGTGGAGCAGACGCTTGATGAAATCGCAGCAAGACATGGGATCGGCCGGACGGGCCGGCATCCCGATGGCCGCGGGTGGACGTTGGTCGGTGAGGGGGAAGACGTCCCGATTCTCATGACCACCCAGAACGCGATTGCCGCGGCGACGACGTTTGCCGCGGACCTTTGGCCCACAGGTCTTTATCCGTGGCAGGATCCTGCCTTGACGCGAAACCTTACCGGGACCGGAGTGACGACAGCCATTTGGGAAGCCGGTCAGGATCCGGGAATCATGACCACGCATCAAGAGTTCATGGACGGCGGTGTTTCCCGGGCCACCCAAGTCGATTCCGCTCCTTCGGGAGATCACGCCCCGGCGGTTGCTGGAGCGATTGCCGGCGGGGGAAATGTGGATGTGTTTATTGACGGCAACAACATGGGCCGTTTGCTCCGGGGTGTGGCATATGAATCGGAGATTCGGGGGCACAGTTTGGACGATTTTTCGGTGAATACAGTCGCTTCGCTACTGGACGGCCAACGATTTACGAACCATTCTTATGGTGAGCCTGGGGGGTGGGCGATTGTTTTTTTCCAAGGTGCATTCCGGTGGTTTTGGGAATTCCCCGAGTTTGACAAAGACCCCAGGCTGGGGATGTACGCGGCTCCGGCTCAAGGGGGCATTTCGTCCGCCGATCTGGACGCTTTTGTTTATTCCAGCGAAATCCAGCTTCCGGTTTACTCGGCGGGAAATGCGAGGTTCGGCGGACCGGGCCAGCCTGTGGTCTATCTCACTTTAGACGAAAATGAGGCGCCTGTTTTCTCGACGGCCGAACGTGCGTGGTTTAACGGCGGGCTTCCGGGGGAAACCTGGACCGCCGGCTCGGTCGCCTATAATACCGTTGTAAATCCTTCCACCGCAAAAAACGTGCTATCGGTTGGGTCGATTCAGGACGCGACCGGCGCCACCATCGTTCTTTCAAGCTTTTCCGGAACCGGGCCGACGGATGACGGGCGTATCAAACCGGATCTTGTTGCGGTCGGCGAGCGCAATGCCGGCCTTGGATTGGGGAATTTCCTCTTTTTGCCCCGGGCCGGCAGCGCCACCGATCATTACGGAGAAAACGACGCTCTGCGCGGGACAAGCTTTTCGGCGCCCCAGGTTACGGGGGCTCTCGCCCTGGCCCAGGCACGACGCGAGGAGCTTTTTCCGAACGCGGGTCCCTGGCTGGCCTCGACATGGCGGGCTCTGGCGATCCATACGGCCGAGGATGTCGGCACGCCCGGTCCCACCTACAAGAAGGGGTGGGGGATTTTTGACGCGGTGGCGTTGGTGGAGCGGATCG
>PXDC01000500.1 GCA_003565135.1 Verrucomicrobiota bacterium | reverse complement strand
CATACTCAGCCGAACGATGCACCTGGGAGTTCGGAAAATAATCCGACAGGAAATCCGCCAGCGCCACGTGCGTCGCGGCGTCCTCGCCGTCGACATCGGTCAGCATCAGGATCTCCACGCCCGAAGCGGGAGCGATCGGCTCGAGGCCGACGACATCCGCCGGCAGATCTACCGGATCGGATTCCCCGGTCGCGAGAATTGAGACCGCGTTTAGGAAAATTTGCTGCGCCTCACTCCGGTACTCGGCTTTGCTGCTTCTCAACTGCTCGAGGAACAACATACGCGGCCCGCCGGGAGCCTCCGCGCCTCCATCGTAGAAGGACTCCTCGGTGCCGTCCCAGTGGACGATCCAGGGATACTCGAGGTTGTTTCCGTTGTCGAAACGCGGTGTCCACGCAAGCACGTTGCCGGTAAGCTCATCCGAGGGTACCTCCACCTGCATGTGGCCCTCCGGAAGATGGGTCATCCGGATCGCCTCGCCCGCCGAAACACTGAGCCCGTCGAAAATCGGGTTCGCCTCGTCAACGACGTACAGGTCCATAAGACCATCGGTCGGCGTGCCCGTACCGGAGGGAATCCAGCGCCAGTTTGTATCCCGCACCGTAAACGGATTCTGGATCAGCATCGGCGTGATGATATCATTCCAGTCGGTGCTGTCGAAGTCGCCGGACCCACCCGGACCGTGGCGGGGCATGATGATCAAATCGTAGCTCTCCAACAGCGCGACCTGTTCCGCGCTCAACGACGGGGAGCTGTCCAGCACATTGGGCGAAAGGTCAGCGGAAAAGTCGATATTGTACTTGCCGGGACGAACGCTTTCCAACCAATCACCCATCTGGCGAACGGCCGGCTCGCTGGCATGACCCGAGCTGACCAGAATCAACACATCCGTGCCGCGCAGAGTCAGGGTCATGGCGAGAAGGAAGGGAAGGAACAGGAGTAATCGTAATTTTTGCATAATGGAGCAGAGGTTAGTGGTGTTAGGTTAACTGACAAGGGTTAAAAAAATAAATTTTCCTTTATTTGTCAATGCCCCGTTTCCCGCGGACCGGCGTCACTCGCGCCGGTAGGCCCGGGAAAGGGGAATAATGGCTTCGGCATCGGCGGCGATATTGTACTCATATCCCCGGTCGAAGTCGTGTGAATCGACGAAGCGCCGTATAAGAGTCGTGTTGCCGAGATCCAGGCGGACCCGGTTTCCGTTCTCCGCTTCGGCCTCGAGGATCTTGTACGCGCCGTTGCGCCATCCGTCGGTTTCGACATAGATCCAGCGACCGGGGAGGTCCTCCACGAGCGACGACGCCTCCTCGAATTCGACCCAAATGTGGTTTTCCAGCTGCATCTCCCGCGTAAAGTCGACCACCCTCGCGTCGATGTGTGGCCGTTCCATCCGCAGCCCCGGACCGCCGGATCCCAGGTGCTGGAGACGGGTTCCCTGATACAGGTATGAATCCACCGGCACACCCTCGTCATTTTCCCGAACGAATCCCACACTTCCCGAAAAAACATAAGCGTCCCCGATCTCGTACGCCTGCTCCGGATTCACACTGTGAAAAAAGTAATCCACCGAACCGTTTGCCAGCGTCACCCGCACGGCGCGCGCCTCGGTATCCGGCGCCGATTCGGCGGCTCCCTGCCGGCGCACCTCCATCGGTTCGATGGCATGGATGCGGCGTTCGTCCCGGTAGGGTTCGATCACGGAGGTAAACGTCGTCTCAAGGTCGTTGCCCTGACGGCGGGCCAGCACGTAATTCAAGCGGCGGGGATTATCCGATCCGGTACGCTGGGGCGGGTCGCCGTGGGCGACCGCCAGTTCGTCGAGGTCGTGATTGAGCATGGTCAGGCGCAGCCGGATTCCCTCCCGCGATGCCTCCGGCAGGACATCCCAGCTGTCCGTCACCTGCCACTCGACACTGAACCCCCCGTCCGGACGGACAGCGCGCCGGACATCGTAAAGGTAGTTAAAGCCGTTGCGCACTTCCCGGTTGTAGGCGGTATCCTCCCCGTGTCCCGGCAGGGGTACATCCTCGCCGGCATAGGTCCCGGAAGCCTGGGGAACCAGGTCCAGTCCCGCGGTCTCCACCGGCCCCTCCGCTCCGTGAAAACTGAAGAGATGGTCCTCGCCACCCGCGACCCGGAATAGATCGACCAGGTAGGAATGATCGTCGTCGATCCGGATCATCGCGGTCATCCGTCGGTAGGTATCAATTTCCGGATACACGATCGGTGCCTCCACATCGATGAAGCGAACCGTTTCCGAGGCCTCGAACCCGCGCGGAATTCCGACCCAGTGGCCCTCCTGACGGCGGGCGTTGACCACCACCGTGTTGTGACTGACGGTATTGGCGGTCCAATTGATTCGCTTTGGCCACGACCCGGTCTGCTCGGGATAGCCCAGGTCGGGGGCCAAATCGAGCCCGAACCCGTAGAGCCCGAGAGTGAGGGCGTTGCGGTGGGCGTGCCCCCCGGCAATACGGTTGCCGTCGGCGTCGCGTATGGCGTTCCGTCCGTAGTGTACCCAGGCGGCGCGGCGGTTATCCGGCCATTGATCCGCATCCCGCACACCGTCCCGCAGAGCGGCAAAGCCATAACCGGCCAGGTTGGCGCTGGCCTCCGGGCTCGGTGAATGGGCGTACCGCACCGGATTTCCGGTCAGGTAGGAGTCGCCGATGGGCG
Organism: Verrucomicrobiota bacterium; assembly: GCA_003565135.1. Lineage (GTDB taxonomy): Bacteria > Verrucomicrobiota > Verrucomicrobiia > Opitutales > T3Sed10-336 > PXDC01. The sequence goes on along the minus strand of PXDC01000500.1, from coordinate 14,612 downwards.
GTACGTAGCGGTCGAGCATGCTGAGTGCCCGCTGGGAATCCCGCAGGCGCAGGTATTTCGGGTGGGCCGCCAGGTTGAGTTCCGGCGGCGCATCGTAACCGCCCAGGATACCGGCGGCCCGGGCCATACGGCCGGCGTAGATCCGGTTGTATTGGGGCGCGCCCCGGTCGGCGTGACCGTCGCGGTCGACCTGGTTCACCAGGTAGGGCAGAACCCCTCCCCCGGTGGTCCGCCATTCACCGTCGATCCGCTCGAGCCCGCCGCTGCGCATGATAAACGCCAGCACCTCCCCGGTGTACCCGTCCGGCTCATCCAGCACCACCGCCGCCATGGCCAGTGCCCCGAGGTTTCCGTAATCCCCGCGAACCTGGGCCCCTTTCACGGCCGGTAGAATTTCCCTCAGGATATTGTCCTCGATATTGCGGGCGACACCCTCGATGGACCGTTTTTCGTCCCCGATTGAATACCGGTCCGCCTTGCCGGAAAGGAACCGCACAAGCTCCTCGTCTCCGCGGGATACCAGGGGAAAGAAAGCATCGTATCCCGACATGATGTCGCGGATACGGTTGGCTTCCCAGAAGCGCCCGATCATTTTGCCGGTGTGCGTTCCGCCGGTGCTGTTGTTGAAGAGTTCGGTCCCGTGTACGGAAATATCGAGATCGGGATAAATATCCGCCAACCGGTCGAGGAAGACCAGCCCGGCCCGGGCGTAAACGGGATCTTCGGTGTAGAGATAGGCGTTGCGAAAATGAACCACGCGATTGCGCACCTCGACGAAGCGGTGCCAGTGCAGGTAATGCGCGATAAACGTCCAGTGGGTCCCATCGTCGTCCTCCCATCCCCAGCCGTCATCCACGCCCCAGTCCTCCGGTTTTTCCGGGTGGCGCTCGTTGACCAGGAGGTCGCGGTCGGCCAGCTCCGGGTCGAACCAGCCCTGTTCGTTCAGCCCGCTCTCGTAGTAGGCCCCGAAATCGTTTGACGGCATCAGACGCTCCTCCCCCTCGATCTCGACCCGCACCGTCCAGGGTTCGGGCGAGGGAAACCGGTGCGAGCTCTCGCGCGAATGGATCGAGTAACTGCGCGGCAGCGCCTGACCCGGCACGAACCGCCAGAGATCCGCGAGGGAGTTTTCCTCGAGGTAGGCATCGGCCCGGGCAACCGAGTCCCGGTAGCTGCGCCGTTCCGAGCCGATGCGCTCCTCGGTGAAGAAGGTGCGCGCCGTTTTCACCGGCTGCGAAACATCGGTCGTACCGCCGCGGGGTTGTGCCGGACTGTCGCAAGCAGCAAGGACACCGGCAGCGAGCAAACAAAGAGCCAAAGATCGATTCATTATGTCAATCCTGTCATTTCCGTAATTGCAGGTCGGCGCCCGCCCCGGCCAACGACCCCGCCACCCCGGGGTTCCGTATGAAAAACGCGCCGGAACGGGAGTTCCCTTTGCTCCGCCCGGGACGGACGCCGAACCAAAAAGCCGCAGTCGCCGTGCTTACCGGTCGGCCAGCCAGTATTCTTCCGGAGGGTCGTCTTCCTGCCCGGCCTGGGCCGAGTGCACCGATCCGCCCATGGTGACAAAGTTGGCGCGGTCGTTGTGCCGGTAGGCCATGCGCGCACCGCGCCAGCCCAGGTGCCAGTTTCGCGAGGCGTAGTCGGGGCCGCAGTCGGCGAACACGATCGTCCGCGGCTGCACTTCGTGGAGCGCCCGATTGCCCGCGCGGTCGCCATCCCAGTTGACCATCAGGGCCTGGCTGCCGTCGTCGGCGCCGCTGGCCCCGTAAGAGATATAGGTGCTGCTGTCTCGCCACGGAACCGAAGGACACTCCGCCACCGTGTCATGTACCGTCGGCGATTGCCGTCCCCAGATCGGCGGCTCCAGCCCGATGTATTCCGCCAGGTGCCCGGACCAGAAAAGCTTGTCCGGTGCGACACCATGATAGCGAAGATTAACCAGTTGGTCATCATTGTCGTGGGCGTGCAGCAGCAAAGCCGTGTGCCACTGGCGGAGGTTGCTTTGACAAACGCTGCTCCGCGCGCTCTCACGCACCGCGGAAACAACGGGAATCAGGATACTGGCGAGGATTCCGATGATCGCGATGACCGTCAGAAGCTCAATCAGGGTGAAGCCACCCCGGGCTTTACTGCATTTCGTAACTTTCATTTCGTGGGGAGTTGGTTGTTTGGTTGATGGCTTGTCGGGCGCGTCCCGCACGCCTGAAAAAATAATTCGAAGGACGCCTCGAAGATAATTTTCGTAATATTTATTAAAATAAAGGGCGGTGTCAAGCCCTGCTTCGATATTTTTCCGTACCCGCGCGAAAAATATCCGTTTCCCTTGCGACACGGCACGGAAAACACGCGGCCCCGTTCCCCCGCCTCCTTCCCGGTACGAAGCGGCCGGAGGCACACCTTACCCGGGCAGCCGCAAATCCGCCCCGATCACTCCACAATCACGTGCAGGCGCCCGGTGGCGGTGTAACCCTCCCGGTTGGTGCGGGTCACCGTCACCACATAGTCGCCCGGCTCGCGGAAACGGTGAACCGTCTCGGCATAGCCGTCGCGGGCCCAGCGGCTCGTTTCCGGAATATCCCGGTCATACGGATTCGAATCGACCCGCACCGGCGGCGTGCCGTCGCCGAAGTCCCACTCCTCGTACCCCTCGCCGGGCGCGATGCGGAAGCTGCGCACGGCAAATTTAACCGGATCGCCGGCCTGGATGTTCGTGGTCGGGTGAAACACCGGATCGATGGTCGGGGGCAACCGGTCCTCGAAAAAGTCGCGAGAGAGAACTTGCACCTCCTGGAAATCGTAGGCCACGTGACCGTCCCCGGAAACCACTTTGAGGATTTCGCAGTAGGTGCCGGGACGGTCGTAGGTCGCGGTCGCTTTCGGCCCTTCCACCGTTCGTCCATCCGAGAGCGTCCATTCGAAGCGGGCCACGCCCGCCCGGGCCCAGGAGCGCGAGCCGTCGAGCGTCACCTCGTCGCCCACCCTCGCCAGCGAGTGGGGGCGCGCCACGGCGATCACCGCCGGATCGTACGCGTCGCGGTACGCCTGCCAGACGAAGGGATAGGCATCCTGAATCCCGTAACGGCCCGACGGCATGGGCATGGAGATATCAAAATGCAGGTGGGCATAACCCCCGCTGAACCCTTCCTTGCCGAGATCGCCCAGTTTGTCGCCCATCTCCACCCGCTCCCCGACCTCAAGGACGGTTTCAAACGACTTCATGTGGCTGTAGCGATAGTACCACCCGCGGTCATCGCGGATGTAGATCACGTCGTACCGCGGGCGCACGGGCGGGTGCTCCTCTCGATCGAGGTGATCGTCACCCAGACTCATTACGGTGCCGTCGGTGGCGGCAAACACCTCCGTGCGGCCTTCATAACCGGCAAAATCAAATCCGGCATGATAGTAGATATCGCGGCGTTCCGGGCGTTCGCCCCCGTCGATGAAGGTCGATTCGTTGCCGGACTGGGTCCCCATGGACAAAAACCGCTGCCCGAGCGGGTGCCGGAAAGTCCCCGGCCGGATCCAGGGCGAAGCCTCCGGCCAGATACGGAAACGCGCGTCCTGCTCCAACTGCCAGTGATCGCGATCGGTGTTGGTGTAATAGTCCGACGTAATGATGGAATCGATCTGCACGCCCCCAACCGTCACGGGCAGGCGGTAATTGCCGACCTCGATATCGACTTCCTCGCCGTTGAGTTCGACCCGGGCCACCGCCAGCCGCACCGCCTCCCGAATAGGATCGCGCCTGGCGGAGAGATCGAGGAGTTTCAGCGCCACCTCGGTGCCGTCGGCCAGCGTGACCTCCGCCGATTCGCCCCGGGCGAGATCCACCACCTTAAAGAGCGGCTCCATCGGCTCGGGCTCCTCCGAGGCACTCAGGGGGGCCCAGATCAATGAAACCAGCGCGAGTCCCCCGAAAAAAGCGAGACCCCGGGACAACAGGACGGAACGGCGCGGGCCGGGAAGAGAGGCGTTTGGTCGGTTCATGGGCATGCATTCGGGTTGAAGGGTGTCAGGCCCGGATACGGATGAAAACAAATATTATTTTTTTGCCCATCACGCGCCTGCCCCTCGGATTAGAGCGGTTGATACGGCATCCAATCTCCAGTATCCGACCATCGTCAACCGAATTTTCACCGCAACCCCCGAAACGTCCCACCGAACACCCTGATTTTCCGTTAATTTTATTTTTTCACCAGCGTCCCGCTTGTTTCAGGGGTCGAGCGTCTCCTCCCCCGGCACTTCGTCCTTCGGCAGGCCGCCGTGTTTTTCCAGCCAGTCGGCATAGTGGTCGCGGCCGGTGGCCCGCATGCGGTCAATGACGTACGAGGGATCGTTCGCATGATAGGGACCGCCGGCGGCCATGACCTGAAAAAGGGGGTCCGGACGCCCGCTCTTGCGGAGGTGCCGGGCCACCCACCGGTCGAGCAGGCGAAGCCCCTGGCCGACCAGGTCCGGGCGCTCGTCGGCCAGGTCCCGGGTCTCGTGGGGATCCTCGGCGACATTGAACAGCATGATCGACGGGTAATTCTTGAACCCGGTATGGTAGGTGCGCAGGAGCAGGTAGTCGTCCCAGCGGACCCCCCGCTGACACGCCCACGCGCCCTGGCTCACGACCACGTGCGAACGCCCGCGGTCCTCGCCCTCCCGCAGACTGGCGGCGAAACTGACCCCGTCCCAGCTCTCGGGCACCTCGCCGCCCGCCAGGTCCACCAGGGTGGCGCTCAGGTCGACGTTGTAGTGAAAGGCCCGGAAACGCTTTCCGGCCTTACCCTCGGTCAATCCGGGCCAGCGAACAACGAGGGGAATGCGGCAGGTGATCTCGTCGGCCGTCTGGTGGTCCCCGTACACATTGAGCTCGCCCTGGTTCTCGCCGTGATCGGCGGTGACGACGATCGCGGTGTTTTCGTAGAGTCCCAACGCCTTCAGCCGGTCCACGATCCTGCCCAGGTAGTGGTCGGCATAATTCAGTCCGGTGTCGTAACCGTCCACCCACTTCTTGAAGTCATCGCGATTGCGGATGGACCCGGTCCCGCGCAGCCAGCCCTCCTCCGGCGGCACCCAGCAGGGACTGGTCGTCACCGCGTCGTAGACCCCGTATCCCTTCCGCTGTTCGTCGATGATCTCCTGCGTCAACCACTCAGGCGGAGGGTCGTCGCGGAACGGTTCCCCGAATTCCAGGGGCGTCTGATAGGGCGTGTGCGGATCCCATAGATTCAGATGCAGAAACCAGTTTCCCTCCCGGCCGTGATTCCGCTCAAGCCATTCATCGACAAACGGATACACCACATGCCCTTTGTCCTGGCCGTTCAGACCGGTATCGATCATTTCGTGAAACCCCTCCCACACGTGGTAGGCCGAGTGACGGTGGGGAAAGGGGCTGATGGAGGCGGTGTGGTAACCGGCCAGGCGCAAACGCTCGGCCAGGCTCTCCATCATGCGCCGGCTGCGGAACCGTCGCTCCGGGCCCTCGTGCGGGAGGTCGGCATGCACGCCCCCGTGATCGACCACCCCGGAAGTGATACCCAACTTACCGCTGAAGAGGGCCGTGCGGGACGGCAGGCAGGGCACGTCCGACGCGTAATGGCGCTCGAAACGCACGCCCTCGGCGGCCAGGCGGTCGATATGGGGCGTCGTGTTGCGCGAATAGCCGTAACAGCCCAGGTGGTCGGCCCGGGCACTGTCAATGTCGATAAGGAGGATATTCATAACAAGGGGACAATTAAAGACGACAACCAGCTTGACCCAACAACGGGAATAATGGCGCGGAATCAACAAAATACCGCCGGCGGCGATACCGGTCGCAAGTCAAAAAAAACAATTTTTACCACAATGAATTGACAACAGCGCGGCCCGCAAACTACGTACAGGCGAAGCAACTTCCATTCTCCTCCCGAAACCTGAATGATCCGACGGCAGCTAAACCGGTCCATGCCGCGAATCGCCCCGGGGAACGGCACCACCCGCCACCGGGCGCGTTTTCCGGGATCAACGCGACTGCGGACGCCCCATGGGTGCGCCCCACAATGACCGACTCGCCGGATCCCATCCCACCATGAAACCACGTCTCCTTCCTCTCTTTCTTTTCCTGCTGGCCGTCACCCTGCCCGCCCGCGGCGCCGACATCCTGGTCCTGGTCCAATCGGGTCATTCCGGGGAAAACGATGTACGCGCTCTCGGCGCATGGATCGAGAATACCCATCCCGGAGTCGGCTCCGTCGCGTTCTCGGCCGACCTGTCGCCGGACGTCCTGGACAGCGCCGGCACCTTGAGCAGCGCCCAGCGTGACCTGCTGGAGAGTTTCGACCTGATCCTCATGCCGCGCTACGGGGTCGGCGCTTCCGGCGAATTCGCCAGCACGGACTGGAACACCGTAACCACCCCGTTGCTGAACATGAATCCGTTCACCTACCGCGACGGAAACTGGCGCTGGGTGCCCGCCGGCACCGATACGCCCACCCAGCCCGCCGTCCGGGACCTGATCGTCGCCAACCCTCCGGCCTCGCTCTTCGAGGATCTCGATGTTGCCGGAAATCGCCTGTCGATGCACGTCTGGCCCGAAAATGCCATGCAGGTCCACGTGGACGCTTCCATCTTTACCGGCACCGTGGCGGGCTGGACCGATGTGACGGAATGGGGCTCCCCGCTCCGGTATCCGTGGATCGTGTACTGGGACGGCAGCGAGGGCGCCTTTTACGAGGCCGGTCCCGAAGCCCCGGGCGGCCGGCGCACCCTTTTTCTCGGCCCCTTGAGCAACGACCCCGAAGCGTACACGCCCTACGGCCGGCACCTGCTCCTGCAGGCGGTTTCCGTCACCCTGACCGGAAACGCCGATTCCGAATTGGAGCCCCCGAGCCTGGAGGATCAGCGCCGGGCCGCGTACCGGGCGCGTCAGTCGGAAGTCCTGCTCGACATCGCATCGAATTACGATCCGGACTACACCGGCTACCTCACCGGTCACCGCCGGAATTTCGGCGTGCACGCCAACTACCTGGTGGCCGCGCTGGAAGTCAACCGGCGGGGCCTCGGCGGCGGCGTGACCATCGAGGACGCGATGCCGCGGATCGAAGAAATGATGCAACACGCCCGTGAGAACCTGGAGGACTGGACCAATATGCCGCTCAACCCGGGAAAACGGATGGCGGCCTACGCCTTTCCCCACATTTATCACCGGTGGTACGACGAGCTTTCCGACACCGCCCGCGCCGACATCGAGTGGCTCATGATCGACTCCCCGTGGAAGGATCACACCGTACAGTGGCTGGTGAACGGAAGCGTGTACGCCGGCAAGCTGATGGTGGGCGAAAAGCTCGGCTACGACAGCGACCTGTGGCAGAGCGCCTTTGACGAACTCAAGGGCCTCTACGACCGGACCATGGAAACGGGAGGTATTGAGCTGAACTCCCCCATCTACAGCTCCTACCACTTCGCTCCGCTCGCGCTGCTCACCCAGGTGGAACACGACGAGGTCCGTCACATGGCGCACATCCTTCTCGACTATCTCCTGATCGTGTCCGGCCACCTCTACATTCCGGCCGACGAAGGTTTCGTGGGGGTGCCCCGCATGCGCCAGCGCGAAGGCGTCTACGCCGGAAGCGCCCGGCTGCCCCAGCATTATCACCTCTTTTTCGGCGAACCCGCCGTCAACTTCGGTAGCAACTTCAGCCCGCAGATGATCACCGCCGCCTCGGACTACCTTCCCCCCGCAATTATCGAATCCTTTTTTACCGACAAAGCCGACGAGGGCTACGAATTCTGGGCTTTCACCGACTCCCCCTTCGGCACCGGCCGCATGGGAGCGGCGAAAACCTACACCCTGATCCCCGGCAGCAACCGCCGCGTTTCCCCCTGGCATACGGTCATGATGCCCGGGGGCAACGCCATGATCGGCACCGCCTACGGGCACCGAGGATTCACCCACCACGTCAGCATGGGAGCGTGGGTTCGCGACGCCGACACCAACACCCACGGGATCTACCATTATCACCCGGTCGTCCGGGGCGATACCTACAACAACGGCAACGGCCTGGTCGGTTTCGAACCGCCGGACGACAATCCCGACGATTTCCGCGACGAGGGCTACGACTACGAAAGGTTTCTCTGGGGACGCACCTTCCTCTCCCTGTGGGATCCCACCCTCGACCGCAAAGCAGACGACGTTGTGCGCACCTACCAGGACACCCGCGCGCGCATCCCCAACCTGGAAAACGTCGGCGGGGAAATGATCCGCCACGGGGCCTGGTACGTTGGCCGCATGGGCCCGGTATTCGTCGCCTACAGGCCGCTGGGCGAGATCGACCTCGAGGAAATGCGAGGCGGCGGCGACTGGTATTACGTCCGGCTCAACGGACGTTCCGGCTGTATCATCGAAATGGCGACCACCGACGACTTCGACACGGTACAGGATTACGCCCAGGACCTGGCCGGTCGCCACCTCGCCTTTGATGCCTCCCTGGAAGCATTTCACGTCGAATTCGACGCCCGCGATCCCGCATCCGGCGAAATCACGCGGCTCCGTCTCGATTACGAGCCGGAAATGCGCTACGTGGACGGACAGGAATTGCCCATGACGAACCTGAACCGTGGGTTCCTCGACTCCCCCTGGATCGACTGGCAAACCGGAACCGGTGCGTTCACCCTGGAGCGCGCCGGATACGAAAGCATCCACTACGATGTCGCCGGGGCCAGCATCGGGCAACCGCCCGAAACCAGCCTCCTCATGCTCGTGGAAGGCGGACACTCCCAGGAAAACAATGTCCGCGCCTTCGGCCAGTGGATCCAGAGCCAGCGCCCCGGGGACTACCGGGTCGACTTTTCGGCCGACCTGTCACCGGATGTACTCGACAGTGGCGACGCGCTCAGCGAGGCACAGCGGGATTTGCTGGAGGGTTACGACCTCATCATCATGCCGCGCATCGGGGCGGGCGCCTCGGGCAACTTCTCCAGCACGGACTGGAACACCATTACCACGCCCCTGCTGAACATGAATCCCTTTACCTACCGCGATGCGAACTGGGGCTGGGTTCCCGCGGACACAAACGATCCCACGGTGGAGATCGAGGACCTGGTGGTGGTCGACGCGGACCATCCCCTCTTCGACGGGGTCGACACCTCCGCCGGCAGCGTGACCCTGTACGTCGCCCCCGAGGCGAACATGCAGCCGGAAATTTCCGCCGGGCTCTTTACCGGTACGGTCGTCGGCTGGACCGACCGGACCGCCGGCGACGAAAACCTGGAATACCCGTGGGTGGTGGCCTGGGACGGCGACGAAGCGGCTTTTTACGAAAGCGACGGAACTCCCGGGCCCCAGACACCGGGCGGTCCGCGCCTGCTGTTCCTCGGGGAGAATCCGATCAACGTCCCCGACAGCTACACCGATGACGGATTGACCGTCCTGCTCAACGCCATCGATTTCCTGGTCGCAGCGGGAACACCGTCGATCGACGGCTACGAAGCCTGGCGACAGGCCCACTTCGACGGGAGCGACCTCGAAGACGACAGCGTCAGCGGTCCGGGCGCCGAACCGGCCGGCGACGGCATCGCCAATCTCGTCCGTTACGCGCTCGACCTCTCTCCCCATGAACCGGCCCCGGAGTATCTCCCGCAGGTGGGCGTGGAGGAGATTGCCGGCGAGCCCTACCAGGTCCTGCGGGTCGTCCGCCGGGCCGATATCGTCGGGATTCGGATCCACGCCGAAGTTTCCCGCGACCTCATCGACTGGAACGAGGAAGCCGTTCTCGTCGGGGAGGAACCGCGGGACGACGGGCGGGTTGAAGCCCTCTACCGCGACCCGCAGCCGCTCGCCGAGGAACCCCGGGGCTTTCTCCGGATCCGGATCGGATTCGATTGAAACGCGTGACCGGTCGCCCGCCGATTGCTCCCGACCAACGCCGCGCTGACAACCCCGTTTGCTCACGGCGTTGATTCCCGGTCGGGGTGAAGGTAACGGGTGTGGTACCCCGCACGCCCCGATCTATTTCCGGCCCATCATCCGGTCCAGCGAATCCGAAGTGTGATGGACCAGCGCGGCGGGATAATGCGGATACGGCTGAAAATACTCAAAGGTCAGGTACCCGTTGTATCCGATGGCGTCAAGGGCGTCCATTACCGCCGGCCAATTGGTGGTTCCGTCGAGGAGCGGACGGAAATTTTCCAGGGACGAATCGTTGCTGCGCCCGTTGAATTCCTTGAAATGGGTGTTCCGGATGCGTTTGCCGAGAATCGGGATCCAATGTTCCGGGGACTGAAAGATCATGATGTTGCCGGTATCGAAGTGGGCATGGACGCGGTCGCTACCGAAACTGTCCACGAATTCAACCAGCTCCATGGGGCTCAGAATATAGCCGTTGTAGAATATGTTCTCGATGTTGAGATTGACCCCCAGGGATTCGGCCTCGGGTACCAGTTTCCCCACCGCTTCGCGTGCCCGGCGATCGCAGATGTCGTTCGGAACCGGTTCGTGATCGTCCCGCCAGGGAATGCTCACCGCACCGGGCACCACCAGGAGATTGTCCGTGCCCAGGTCATGCGCCGCCCGCACCATTTTTCCCGCCAACTCCAGCCCGCGCTCCCGCTTGGCCGGGTCGTTGCTCGTCAGCGGGTACGGCCAGAACAGGAAGGAACACAATCCGCTGATGGCAATGCCTATTTCCTCGGCCATTTCCCGAATAGCCTCGAACTCGCTGGTGCCGGATTTCGGAGATAGGTCGCTCTCGAGATCGTAGTTCAGTTCAACGCCGTCGAAACCCGCATCCCTGGCCAATTCCAGGCATTCCCGAAGGGTCATTTTTCCCGGGTACGGCAGGGCCCAAAGGTTGATGGATTTTTTCATGTCGTAGCGTTTCGGCGAGCCGCCCAGGGGGCCGGGCCGGGAACTCTCGGCCGCTCCCGCGGCTGAACCGCCGACGGCAACCGCCCCCACCGCCGCAGCCATCGTCTTAATAGCCGCGCGACGCGACATCGCCCGCCCGTTCTCATCGGTCGGATCAAAAACCGGGTAAGCACCGCGCGGGGCACGGGTCATGGAAAACGGATCCCTGGGATTCATGCTCACCTTTTTACGCTCTCCCCGGCCACGCCATCAACCCTAATGACGCAAACGCGTTCTGGCCAAACCCATGGAAATTGATGTTCCCGACATTGCCATAAATCTCTAAAACGTCATGCCATCGAATCGTTACAAACTTTCTCCCGGAAAGCGTTTGCATCATCAGGATTACGTTGATGGGGGCATTTCCTTGACATAAAGATCCTGTTGGGGATACGGAATCCGCACATGGTATTTCTTGAATTTCTCCCAAATGAGGAAGTTCACGTTGCTCATGAGAAGCTGCGGGCGATGGTAAAGGGAATCGGTCCAGACCCGCAGCTCAAAATCGACCGACGATCCGCCGAACCCGATCAGGCGCACTGCCGGTTCCGGGTTTTTCAGGACATCCCCACAGGCGTCGGCGGCTTCAAGAAGCGCTTTCTGAACCGTTTCGATATCACTGTCATAATGAACCCCCACCGGAATCTTGAACCGGACCTTTCGGTCGTGGTGACTCAGGTTGGTGACCTCTTCGGCAATGAACCTGGAATTGGGCACGATAATGTCGATGTTATCATTGGTCCGAACCGTCGTGCTGCGTGCCCGAATATCAATGACGGTCCCGAACACACCGCCGATTTCAATACGATCGGTAACCTTGATCGGCCGTTCGATAAGAAGAATCAATCCGCTGAAAAAATTGTCCGCGACATTCCGCAGGCCAAAACCCACCCCAAAAGAAAGCGCGCCGAGAATCACCACCAGGGTATTGATGTTAAACCCGGGTGCCATTACCGGAAGGACGACCAGCGCCCCCACAACCAGCAACGCGTACCCGGCCAGAGAAGCAACGGCCGCCGCCACGCCCTCGGCCAACCCGAGCCTCGGGAAAATTTCGTGCTGCAGGATGCGACGGACCCACGATACGGCCAGAAACAACAGGACCAGCAGGATCGCGCCGACAACGAGCGAACGAGGCGTGATGGCGACCTCACCCACTTCCACCGTGTAAGTCCAGAACTCCATGTTCGGAATAAAATCAGGTGCGGCCCTGTTTGGCGAGCCCGCAGCAGCCATGCCCGTCGGGGATACCGCAGACTTGCATCCCCATCCGAAAATACTACGCTTTTCGCTCATGCCCTTCGGTATCCGATTCACGTACCCCGTCTTTCTGGCTCTCGTACCCTTCCTGGGCAATTCGACAGGAGCCATCCCCGATAACGGATATCGTTTGCACACCCTGCCCGAACGATGGGAGATCCGCGAGCCCACACCCGCCTTCGATCCGGACGAACCCGACGCAAAACTCGGGGAACTCCGCAAGGGAATCGAGGTAAACGTCCGCGAACGCCGGGCGGGAGGGAAGCAATGGCTGGTCGAGTATCCGAGACGGAACCGGGATTCCATCTTCGCCCTGATCGACGTTCCCAACGCCGCGCGCATTACCGGACATGGCTTCGACGAAATCCGTCCGGTTATCGATGATTTTCCGCTTCTGCGACGATTGCTCGAAGCCGAACGCCCCTGGCCGGAGACCCTCGATGAACGCCTCGCACTTTATTTTCCGGACGGCTACCGCGTCCCCGCCGGCACCCGGGAAGATCCGCAACGAGTCGTCGCCCGGGGGAATCGCTGGCGGTTCTGGGGAATCGATCCCATCACCGTTGCCTACGACCGGGTGCATAACGAGCGGCCCAGGCTGATTGTCGAAGTATGGACAAAAGGCGAGGCGTTTCGCCGTCCGGATTTTCGTGAAAACTCGGTGCGGAACACAATTCGCAGGAATCTCGAACACCTGGTGAATACCTTTGATCCCGGCGGCGACAGCCAGTTTCGGGAACGCGTGCAGACGGTGGGGGTCATTCGGGAGGGATCCGAAATCTTTTTATTGCCGAACGACATCCGCGTATCCTTCCGTCATGAACGGGATGAATACATGATCCTGGAAATCGAGTCGGCGGACAACCTGGCCGCACTCGAGGAACGGGCACCGCGGAGTCGCGAAGAACTGCGCGAGTTCCTGGAAAGCAGGGTCGCCACCACGGATTCGGGGCATGTCCACATCGACGGCATTCCCATGGTCAACCAGGGCGACAAGGGTTATTGCGTCGTCGCCTCGATGGCGCGGGTGTTCAATTTCTACGGCCTGCACGTCGACATGCACGGCTTGGCGCGACTGGCCGGAACCCTTCCCCAACGCAGCTTCGACGACGCGGGCGGAACCTTCCGCGCCGATGCGCTCAACGCCATGCAGCGGTCGACCATCAACAGTCCCTTCCGCCGCCGCGACATTTCCTCCACCGGCCGCAGCGCCCAACGCAACATCCGCCGATACGTCGACCGCGGCATACCTGTTTTATGGGTGATTCCCGGTCACATGAATTTGATAATCGGTTACCACCCGGAAAACGACACCATCGTGTACTCGGATTCGTGGGGTCCCGGGCATGAATTCAAAGTGATGCCGTGGGAGTACTTCGAACGACTGAACTTGGGGATGTGGGTCCTGGAGCCGTAGCCTGAAGCATTGGCGGCATCCTTCATGCCCCGCTTTCATCCTGGACCGGGAACGGGACGGACAGGTTCAGCCGGAGAAACCTCCGCGGATGCGGGTTGCCGGAATAAAGGGGGTTATCGCGACAGGACGTGTAAATTCGCCATGGAGATCCCGCTGAGCATGGCCCCTGTGATACCGAGGAATCCCTGGTCGGTTCCACAGACAAAAAGGTTTTCGTAGGGGGTACGTCCGTCCTTCAGTTTCTTCGGAGCCCCGTACACGGCGCCGTTGAGGTGCCCGGTATAGCGGGTTATGGTGTGCGGTGTAAACATATCCCGGGCCACCGTTCGCCGGTCCAGCACACCCCGATCGACGGGGGGCAGGAACCTCAAGGCCGAGTCGACCATCCGTTCGAACCAGATTTTTTTCTGCTCCCGGTAGGCCTCCTCCGGCAGGGAAGTCCATCCCTCGTAATTCGCCAGGCAGGTGACCCTGAGAAAACCCTCCGGAAGCGCCCGGTCCCCGTAGTCGAAGTTATTGGGAAAACAAATCACCCCGCTGCGCGGATCCACCCGGTCCGGAGGCACCGCATAGTCGAAACGGCGGGAATCGTTAAAAAAAACAATGGTGTTGCCCCACCCGAGATCACGCGGACAACCGCGAAAAACCGTGATCGATTCGACGAAGCTGAGGCGTCCCGCATTGCCGGTCCCGTCCGGCCCCTTCGCCTCGGTGCTGTCCCGGCACAACCTGAGCGTTTCCGGCGCACCGGCCGAGGAGAGCACGACCGATGCGGTCAATTCGAGTCCGCTATCCAGGATCACCCCGGTCACCCTGCCCCGCTCCACCCTGAGTTCGCGTACCCCGCACCCCATGCAGCGCTCGGCTCCCGCATCGCGCAATTTGCGCAGGAGGGTCCTGGTCAAACGCCTCACCCCTTCGAACGGCCGGGCAAACCCTTCCAGGTAAACGGCCTGGAACATGATGGCGAACTGGGAGTAATCCATGTCCCGTTCGCGGGCGCTGCCGTAGTACATAAGGGGGCAGAGGATCATGTCCTCGAGGAGCGGATCGCGTATG
>PXDC01000398.1 GCA_003565135.1 Verrucomicrobiota bacterium | reverse complement strand
GATAGCGGCTTTCTTGAAGAAAAAAACCCAAGCGCCGAATCCCTGGATTGCGGAAAAGCTGAACATGGGTATTCCCAACGGAGTGAGCCGTTACGTCGGCCTAATGGATCAGACGAAAGGGCGGAGGATCTATGAGCAGCTTATTAAAGAAATTGAAGTCTGACCCCGTACGGCCCCCCTTATCAATCGTGGGAAATCTATCGATACTCGAGCTATTATGGGTTTGAGGCGCGATATTGCCGGGAGAGTTTTCCGGCAGGCGGCGCCCGGTTAGGACTCGGGCGGGCGGATGGTTTCGAATGGGTGTTATCCGGGATAGAGGTTGCCACGAGGCTTTTGCGGCAGGATAGTTGCTTTTGCCATGGCCGGGGAAACGGCAACAATAATCGATGAGGCGGCGGTAGCGGAGGCGGCTCGCCGGATCGCTCCGTATGTTCGCCGCACGCCGGTGGTGGTGCGGAACGAATTCGATCGTGCTTTAGGGTGCCGGTTGTTTTTTAAATGCGAGCATCTGCAGTTGGGCGGGGCGTTCAAAGCGCGGGGGGCTTTCAACGCGGTGTTTTCGTTATCGGAGGCGGAAGCAGGTTCCGGGGTGGTGGCCCATTCTTCCGGAAATCATGCGACCGCCCTGGCCCTGGCCGCGCGGGCCCGGGGGATTCCGGCCCACCTGGTGATGCCGGAGAACGCCAGCCGGGTGAAAATTACCAACGTGCGGGCGGCGGGCGGGAGGATCACATTCTGCCGGCCGACACCGCAGGCCCGCGAAGCGGCGGCGTCCGCAATCCTGACCGAAACCGGGGGAGTGCTGGTTCATCCATTCGACGACCGGCGGGTTATGGCGGGCCAGGGGACGGCGGCGGTTGAGTTCCTGGAAGAGGCCGGCGAGTTGGATGTCCTGCTGGTCCCGGTGGGTGGCGGGGGATTGATCAGCGGGACGGCGGTGGGGGCGAAGGCGCGTTATCCCCGTATTCGCGTAGTGGGTGTGGAGCCGGAGGGGGCGGCCGACGCCTGGAGGGGCTTCCGTGCGGGAAGGATCGACCGTACCGGAAAAGCCGATACGATCGCCGACGGCCTGCGTTCCTACCTGGGCGACCTAACTTTTGCCGTAATCCGGGACCGGGTCGACGATATTGTGACGGTCTCGGAGGCGGGCATTGTGCGCGCCATGAAATGTCTCCGGGAGGAGGGCGGACTGGAGGTGGAGCCGTCGGCGGCGGTCCCGTTTGCCGCCATCCTGGAGAACCGGGTGGAGGTGTCGGGCCGGAAGATTGGCATGATCCTCACCGGCGGCAATGTCGAGCCGGCCGGGGATTGAAGGCGCTTGAAAAACCTTGATTTACCCGACCGGTGCGCTTTCTGTCGGGTGATGTTTGAACCACGGTTGAGCCGGAAGGAAAAGGAGTGACGCGGATGTCCAGGAAACAAGCGATCGATATTCTGGTGGTGGGCGGTGGCATGGGCGGCTGCGCCGCCGCGCGCGCCGCCGCGAGCCTCGGCCTGCGGGTCGTCCTCACGGAGGAGACCGACTGGCTCGGGGGGCAGGTGACCTCCCAGGCGGTGCCGCCCGACGAGCACCGTTGGATCGAGCAGTTCGGTTGCACGCGGAGTTACCGGACCTACCGGAATAAAGTGCGGGCGTATTATCGCGACAACTACCGGCTTTCGGCCGAAGCCCGAAGCCAGCCGTTTCTGAATCCCGGTGGTGGCCGCGTTTCCGGGCTTTGTCACGAGCCGCGGGTGGCGCTGGCCGTGATCGAGGACATGCTGGCGCCCTGGGTCACGACCGGGCGCCTGGAGGTGAAACGGCGACGCAAACCGGTCGCGGTCGACCGGCAGGGCGACCGGGTGAGAAGCGTGACCTTCCGGTGCCTGGAAAGCGGGCGGGAGGAGACGCTCGCGGCCGATTATGTTCTGGATGCGACCGAGTTGGGGGACCTCTTGCCGCTGGCCTCGGTCGACTACGTGACGGGCGCTGAGTCGCAAGCCGAAACCGGCGAGCCACACGCCGTCGAGGGTCCGGCCCAGCCGGAAAATGTGCAGGCCATCACCTGGTGTTTTCCCATGGCCTATGATCCGGACTGTCCGTCCGACAGCGACCGGTACCGGATCGAGAAACCGGCCCAGTACGAACGCTGGCGGTCCTACGTGCCGGAGCTCAAACCGGCCTGGAGCGGTCCCATGCTCAGCTGGGCCTACACCCATCCGATCACCCTCAAACCGATTACCCGGGTCCTTCTCCGGGAGGAGGAGGACGGAGAGCGCCAGTCGATCCTGCCGTACCGCCAGATCGTCCGGAAGGAGCATTTTGATTATCCGTTTCCGGTCCACGACGTCACCCTGGTCAACTGGCCGCAGAACGATTACCTCGAGACGAATCTGATTGACCAGGACGACGAAACGGTGGCGCGCTGTCTGGAGGAGGCCCGGCAACTTTCGTTGAGCTTTTTTTACTGGCTGCAGAATGAAGCGCCCAACGCGGACGGGACGGGAGCAGGGTATGCCGGGCTGCATTTGCGGCCGGATCTGGTGGGGACGGACGACGGGCTGGCGAAATATCCCTACATCCGCGAGGCCCGCCGAATCAAGGCGTTGTTTACCGTGACGGAGAACCATGTCGGCGCGGAGGCGCGGGAAGGAAAGCCGGCGGAGTCGTTTTACGACAGCGTCGGGGTGGGGTGTTACCGGATCGATCTGCATCCGAGCACGGGCAAGGACAATTACATCGATATCTCCTCGTTGCCCTTTCGTATTCCGCTGGGGGCGCTGTTGCCGGAATCGGTGGACAACCTGATCCCGGCGGCCAAGAATATCGGCACCACGCACATTTCCAACGGCTGCTACCGCCTTCACCCGGTGGAGTGGAATATCGGTGAATCCGCCGGATTCCTGGCCGCCTTTGCGATTTCGCGGGGCGTGGCCCCGCGCGCGGTGCGGGAACAGAAAGCGTTGCTGGAGGAGTTCCAGAACCTGTTGTGCGACCAGGGAGTCGAGCTGTCCTGGCCGGAAACCCATGCGGTCTGATTTATGAATACGGTCAAAGCGGGAATCATCGGTTGCGGGGGCATCGCCGGCGCTCACCTCGAGGGCTTTCAGAAAGGCGGCGCCGAGGTTGTGGCCCTGGCCGACGTGGACGAGACGGCGGCCGGCGTCCTGGCCGGAAAGGCTCCGGGGGCCAGGGTTTTTACCCGGGTGCGGGACCTGATCGACGACGGCGGGGTCGAGGTGGTCAGTGTTTGTTCGCCGCCGGCCTTTCACGAGGAGGCGGTCCTCTACGCGCTGGAACGCGGCGTGCACGTGCTGTGCGAGAAGCCGCTGGCCGCGACACCGGAATCGGCCCGCAGGATGGAGGAAGCGGCGGCGAGGTCGTCTTCCCTGCTGATGCCCGGTTTTCGTCACCGCTTCCTCCCGGCAATCCGGCGAATGCGGGAGCTGGTTCCGGAGATCGGGCCGCCGGTTTGGTTTCACAACACCTTTTGCGGACCGGCCTTTCAAATGAAGGACAAATGGCATTCCCGGCGGAAGATTTCCGGAGGGGGCGTGCTGACCGACACCAGTTCCCATTCGATCGATCTCTTTCGTTTTATGGCCGGTGAGATTGTGCAACAGCACGCGGTCATGCACCGCCATTTCGATGGGACCGACACCGAGGACGCGGGAATCCTTACGGTCAAAGCGGAAAACGGAACCTTGGGCATGTTCTCCGCCGCCTGGGTGGCCGGTGTGGGGAAGGCGGGTATCGAGATCATGGGGCAGGACGGTAGCCTGAGCTACGATTACACCCAGCCATCGCTGCTCCGGCTTCAGCGCAAAGACGACGACCTTGTCGAGGACATCGCGGTCGAACCCAGTGCCGGTTTTGCCGAGGAGATCGCGCATTTGCTCGGGGCGGTGGCGGGGAAATGGACGTTATCCTGCACGGCCCGCGACGGGCGTCGCGCGGTCGAGATTCTCGCCGGGGTGTACGGCGGGAATGGCGGGTGAACCGCTACGCGCGAGAGGGGCGGTTGCGGGTTTTATAACTTTTTAAGTGATTTACGTCCCCAACGCATAGGGGTTTCCCTTATATTTTACTTGTGCCCCGGTGACTCTGCCCATTTATTTGTGGGATGTACGCCGAAACCGAATCGATCCTTGAACCGCCGGTGGCCGTGTCCGACTCCGAAGATG
>PXDC01000269.1 GCA_003565135.1 Verrucomicrobiota bacterium | reverse complement strand
CCGCAACCTGCGCGCGGTGAACTTCGGTCACCGGTGGAACGCGACGTTGCGACTCGACGACCGGCGCAAGGCCCCGAACAAGGAGGAGCTGCTCGAGCGGTACGCCGGCGGGTACGAGGGGATGGCGGAATTGGTGCGCGCAAAGGACGCCGAGGCGCGGCGCTGGTTTAACCTCCAGAGAGTCGGCGCCGGGCGCGCGTGGGTGGACGGCGGGTACTTCGACCGGGCCATGCTCGGCAGCCTGGGGTACGAGGCCGGGCACGCTTTCGGCGACTGGTACGGTCGGTTCGCCGCCGACCACCCGGAATGGTTCGCACTCCAGCCCGACGGCGTGCGGGCGAGCGAACAGGAGGATCCGTATCCCAGCGCGGGCCGGGTCAAGCTGTGTGTCTCCAACCCGGAGGTGGCCGAGCAGTGGCTGGAGGACGCCACAGCCTGGTTCGAGGCGAATCCCCGGGCCACCACCATCAGCGCGTCGCCCAACGATTACGGGTGGCGGGGTTACTGCGTGTGCGACGACTGCCGGGCGTGGGACTCTCCGGACGGACCGCTCCTGCCCCGGCCGCTCGAGTGGCGCGACCGCGAGGAAGAGCATTACGCCCTGACCGATCGCTACGTCCGGTTCTGGAATAGTCTCGCCCGCGGACTCCGGGAGCGGTTTCCCGAACGCGAGGTCAATATCGGGGTGTGGGCTTACTGCGCTTACGAGCCCGCACCGTATGCGAGGGAATTGGAACCCAACATCATTCCGGGCTACGTCGGCATCCGTACGCGATGGGTGGGACAGAATTCCCGCGCGCAGATGGAAAGCCACGTGAACACCTGGCGCGGATGGATCCACAAGGGCGCTTCCGCCATGGTCTGGCGCCCGAATTCCCTGAAACGAAACGCCGGACTTCCCTACGTCTACCTGCACCGGCACGGTCACGTGTGGAACACGCTTGCGGAAAACAATATCGTCGGTTTCGAACTCGACAGTATCCATCACCACTGGTCCACCCAGGCGCCGCAGTTTTACTTGATGACGCAGCTGATCTGGGATCCCACCCGCCCGGCCGGCGAGATCCTGGCCGACTTCTACCGGCGGGCCTTCGGGGACAAGGCCGCGCCGTACGTGGAAGCCTACTTTTCAGTCTTCGAACAACTGTATTACAAAGTCGACGAAACCCACCAGGAGTGGACGGATCCCGAATGGCACTTCTATTCCGGCCTCCCGCACGCCTACCGCGAGCTCAAGCTGGCGCCGACCCTGGGAATCGACATGGCCCGGCACGCCTGGAGCAATTACCTCTGGGAAACCGGCGAAGCCCGCTATTCCGCCATGGAGTTGGCCGAAGACTACCTGCGGCAAGCCGAAGCCGCCGTGGCGGACGGCCCGTCGCCATACCGGGAACGCGTGGCGTTCCTGCGCACCGGCTTCTCCCTCATCGAGCCCCAGCTCGACATGATTGAGGCGGTCGCCGCCCTGCGCGAAGGACGGGACAACGAAGAGGAATGGCGGGCACGCGCCCGCCTGGCGGCGGAACGCCGGGAGGAAATTCTCCTCGAAAACATCGACAACTTCGCCTTCGGCTACCCCCAACTCCTGATGCACTACCGCTACCGCCTCCCGCACCGCCTCGGACCACCGGAAGGCATCGGACCGGAGTGAGACGAACCTATTGGCGACGTTGGCCCGAGCGAAAAAACCTTTCATTTTTATTCCGCCATTCGAATCATAATCTCAGGACGCCACCGACAGGTCGCCCGGCCCGAACCCGGCGCCAGCATCCGTCTCAGAGGCTCAGGAACCGCGCCGGGAAGGCGCGGTCGATTCGCGGACGATCAGTCGAGGCTCGACCAGGGAGTGGAGATTGGAGAGCCGCTTGCCGGAATCAATTTGTTGGAAAAGGAGGGAAAGGGTTGTATCCATTAGCTGGTCAACCTGCTGATCGACGGTGGTCAGGCGGGGGGCCGTGTGTTCGGAGATGTCGATGTTGTCGAACCCGACGATCGAATAATCGGCGGGGATGTCGAAGCCCTGCTCCTGCAGACGGCGCTTGGCGCCAAGCGCGATGAGATCGTCGAGGGCCACAAGGGCGGTCGCTTTTGTTCCGCTTTCGATTATGGTTTCGGCGAGGCGTCTGCCGTAGGCGTAGCCGTAGTTTTCAGGATGGGTCTCGGCAAAGGCGGTGAAGTTCTTGCGGTACGAGAGGCCGGCTTTTCGGGCGATGCGGGAGATGGCTTCCAGACGCGTGGGTCCGTAGGGAACGGAGGGAGAAATTCCGAGCAGCCCGAAGTCGCAATGTCCGAGCGCGAGGAGATGTTCGAAGACGAGTGCCATTGCTTTGGACCGGTCGAGGGTAACGGTGGCGAGGTTTTTGGTTGGGGACTCCGGGTCGAGCAGGACTGCGGGGATGCCGGTTTCATGGAGTTCATCGAGGGCGGGGCTTTCGCCGTTGCTTGAGCCTACCGAGACAATTCCTTCCATGCGCAACGCAATAAAATGCCGGATCGCATCGAGTTCGAGCTCCGCCTGATTGTTAGTGAGCTCGATCACGGAGCGGAAACCGCGCTTGCGCAGGCGGGTTTGGAGAATAGAGATTTTCCGGGCGAGGATCGGATCGTCCACGTCCTGGAAGCAGACGCCGATGGTCAGAGTTCTGCCTCCGCGCAACCGACGTGCGTAGGGACTTGGAGAAAAGCGTAGCTCCTTCATCGCGGTTTCGATGCGCGCCTTGGTTGACGGTTTGACGTCGGGATGACCGTTGATCACCCGCGACACGGTCCACCGGGAAAGTCCCAGGTGTTTCGCTAGTTCAGTGGTGGAGGCCACCTTTTTTTTCCGCGACTTTGCCATCTATGGCAGCACCTTAAGGACCGGGAAGGTATTGTCGATCATGGAGAGTATGAATCGATTGCTTCGGGTTTGGCTCACAGTGAGGGTCGCGTCGAAACGGCAGGATGCAGCTTCTGCCCATTCCATACTCGTACTTCGCCGCAAACCGCGTTCTCCGCTGTGAGGCGCTTCCATTTCAGCAGCGCGCTTCTTGGCTTCGTGGGTCATTACGTCGAATTCGACATCCCGTTTTCAGTAATTTAACGCCGGGACGAGGGCGGGGCCGGCTTTACGAAGGAATTAAACCATGATCTTCCCATCGGGTTCAAGGCCGCCTGTGGCTCGGTTCGCGAAAGGCGTGCGGAAGAACCCCAGGTCGCCTTCACTTTCCCCGATGTCGCGGATGGCCGCGGCGAGCCGTTTGAACAGCAGCGAAATTGCTGTATTTGCCGCGTCGGCGCACCCAAAACCAACCCGTTTCATCCCTGTCATTCCCCTGCGGGGGAATTTAGCTCTTGTCAAACAGCCGGGGAGGATACTAAGTATAGCCAACACGTGTAAGTTTTGTTCTGCCGGTTTTCAACCTGCAATGTGTAAAGGGCTGACGGAAGGATTTAAGCGAACATTCATATTTCCGATCGTCGGGCCGCTTTGGTGCGTTTCTTGTATTTTTAACTATGCCCAATTCTAAAAGCGTCGAACGTAAAAGTATCACTCTGGACGGGATCTGGGATTTTACGTATCAGCCGTCTTCTGTCGCGCATATACCGACTCCGCCGAACCCGAAGGATTTTGAATCGGAGACTGAAGTCCCCGGCTGGTGGGATGCTCAATTGGATCGATTCGCCGGGGCTGCCTGGTATGAAGACGCTCAATTTCAGAGCACCCAAGGGTCGATCCGGTATCTCAAGGGGATCGGCTGGCATCGGAGGGAGTTCGCCGTTCCGGATAATTGGCGGGGACGCCCGGTGAAGCTGACCGTCGGCCGCGCGGTGACCGTCGTTCATGTCTGGCTCAATGGCGAGCATCTGGGCCGCTATGACTATGGAGTCTATACGCCTTTCGAACTCGATTTGACCGGGCGGCTCCGGATTGGCGAGTCAAACGAGACCGTGATTGCGGTCGATAATGTGAAGGGATTCGCCGGAGGGTGGGCCTACCTAGGCAATGCCGGCCGCGCGAGCGGGATCACCCAGTCGGTGACCTTGACGGCGTCGGCGGGCGAGGGCCGCATCGCCGACCTTTTCATCGAGCCGGGGGAGGATTTGAAGGAGGTCAAGTGGACGGCGGAGTTGGAGGCGCCACTTGGGACAGGCAAGATCAAAGGCTCCCGGATGGAATGGGGGGTTTGGGATTTCGCGGGGG
>PXDC01000265.1 GCA_003565135.1 Verrucomicrobiota bacterium | reverse complement strand
GACCACCACGCCGAACCAGTCCGCAACCGGAATCTCCGGATCCATCCAGCCGGCATTTTGGTGCCAGCTTTCGCCACCGGTGGCATGGTAAAGCGCCTCCAATGCCGCTTGATCGGTGAGGAGACCTTCGCCGGTGTCACGGTAGGCCGCGATGATAGGGGCCATCTCGCGAATCGTGCGGGCGTTGTCCGCAACCAAAGCATCCCCGGATGGAACTCCGTAAACGAGGACGTCCGGATTGGAAAAATTCGGCACCCGTGTTCCCGGCGCATAGGCCATAATCGACCGGAAGAGGGCTCCATCGGTCCCTTCCCAGCGCCACCCGTACGAATAGTCGAATACACCCGGGCCCCCACCGGCGTTTTCAATATCGTGCGCCAATCCCAGGTTGTGTCCCATTTCGTGGGCGTGAGTATAGGAACTCGCCGCCTGACCCGCCCGGCTGATGGAAAACCCAAAGCCCTCATAGCCGCCCGCAGTCGGCGGAATCCAGGCGACTCCCCCATAGGTCCCCCCCTCGACAAACAGGGCCACCAGGTCGGCGGCGTGTTCATCCCGCCATTGGTGGACTTCATCGAGGTAACCGGCCCATTGATCCCCGGTGTAGGTCAGTCTCTCCAAGTCGGTCACGGCATCGCCGCTTTCCACGTAATCGACCGGTGCGGTGTGGACCAGACGAAACTCCACCAGGCCGTCGCTGCTATCCATCGCCAGTTGGGCCTTCGCCATGGCGTCGAGAATCAACTCATGAATGCCGTCACTATTATCGTTGGCCCAGTTCGCCGCGGCCGGCGTGTAAACCACCATGACATCGATTTGGGTGAGCGAGGAGGATTCCGGATCCGAGGTTTCGGTATCCCCCTCGTAATCCCAGGTCGCGTGCGGGGCGTGAAACTCGGTTCCATCGCCGGCGGCCGCCAAGGTGCAGGCTTCGCAGGGCGCTTCCTCGGGAAGCGACGCCAGATCCAGCACGCTGAGCAAATGTTGGTCGCTGGCGGGATCGTAACGAACAAAATACTCCGTGTTCTCCTGCTCCAGATGAATCGACGCCACCTGCCGCCCGTCCGGCGCGATCGAGATCACAAAATGACCGAAAGGCTCCGCGTCGATCCGCCCGCGCAGAACAGCCCGCTCCCCGTCCGGCCGGCTGATCGAGTCAACCACACCGCGCAGGCTCCGGCCCGCCGGAGCCGGCAACGCGATACCGTTCCCTTCCCGGACGACATTCGGATCGCGCAAAGACGAATCCACCACCACCGGCATCCGGCGCGCCGGAGCCCCGCCGTCCCGGGCCACCGATTCGAATCCATTGGAGGGCGCGGTTCCACCCGCGCCGGCTGATTCGGACACCCTGGAGGGCGCGGTTCCACCCGCGCCGCCTGATCCGGACACCCTGGAGGGCGCGGTTCCACCCGCGCCGCCCGGCGGCAATCCCGGCACGCCGGGGTTGCCCTCCAGAAGACCCAATTCGGACACACTGGAGGGCGGGGTTCCACCCCCGCCGCCGGATCGATTGCCTGAGTCCAAGAACCAAAAAGGCAACCCCAAGACACACCCCAAGAGCAATAAGCCAAACGAAAAACGATTTTTGGTTCTCACAACTTTTTAATGGACGTGGCGGGTTTGCGGCTGAATGACTCTACGCCAAACGCCAACTCACTCAACCCTAATTTGATAGACCAAGCACAACTCTATTTGCCATCCAATTCACAGATCCTCACCCGTATTCATAAATTTATTACAAGCACCTGATTTACACTTTTTTGTCTCAATTTCCCCTTGCATGAGACTAGGTGAATCACCTACTTGTTCATAAGTTTTTCTACAGGACTTGACGCCTAAGCATTAGGAAAACTCTTGAACAAATTTTTACAAATCCGAATTTCCATGAAATCCAATCCACAACAATGCCTGCCAGGACCTAAGGAACACAACGGCGTTATCCGAGGATCGGACGACACCGTCTCCGTATTCAAATCGCTGAAACGCCTTGCCCTGGCCGCAATGGTTATGCCGGCGTCCCTGGCCTCAGCCGCTGTAATCCAGGTGGCCGAGTACATGCCGGGCGCTGAAATCGGACTCACCAACGAGTACCAGATTTTGGATACGGCGGGCAAGGAGATCGGTGTGGTTCGCGAAGAGGTTGTCGCGGATTCCTCCGGCGCCGTCCACCTGATCCAGGGAGAATCGGCCTTTTATCCGCCGCAGATTCCCCTGCACACCGCACAATTTACCAATCGGATCGAGTTTAACGGCTCCGGAGAATGGCAACCGGCCGGATTTGAAGCCGCCACCCACTTGGGCGGCGGTGCGCAGTCCACAGTCTCCGCAGAGTTTGAAAAACCGACGGAAAACTTCGCCTCCATCGGCACGGGGGAAACACGGAGGATGCGGGTGCGGTTCTCACAACAGGAAACCGTTTCCGGATCGTCCACCGTGGTTCGCGACGGCACCATGACCACCACCTGGACACTGGCGGGATTCGAGGATGTCAGTGTGCCGGCCGGCCTCTTCGCCGCGGCGAAGGTGACGATCGTAACCGAATTGGTTTTCGACAACGATCCCGACAATCCGAAGCGCAGCAAAGAAACGGCCTGGTTGGCGCCCGGTGTCGGCAGCGTCAAACGGTCTTTCGAGTCCGATTCGCAGGGCGCTCCCGCGACTCACCAACTCGCCTTTTACGAACTGCCGACCGATCCTGGCGACGACGACTCGCAATCCGGAAAGGAACCGGAAAACCCGGCCCCGAAAGAACCGGATCCCGTGCAGCCGGACCCGGGGCATTTCGCCTCCCAGGATATAGGAACGACCGGATACGCCGGATCGGTCGAATGGGCCGACGACGGAGAAACGATCGTCGTCAGGGGATCCGGACGCGACCTCTGGTTCGAGGAGGACGGTTTCCATTTTCTCTACCGTGAACTCGAGGGCGACGGAGAAATCATCGTCCGTTACCTCGAACAAGACCGCACACACACTCACGCGAAGGCGGGAGTGATGATACGCGAAAGTCTCTCTCCGGCCTCCCGGCACGCCGCGGTCACCATGAGTCCTTTGAACACGGCAAACTTCCTGTGGCGCGAGCTGACCCAGGGAAGAACGTACGCCCATTCCATTGCGGACCGGGATGCCCCGATTTGGCTCAGGTTGCAGCGCGACGGCGCCGAGCTCACCGGTTCTTTTTCCAGCGATCGCGTCAATTGGGAGACTTTGGGTTCGGTGGTCCTTCCCGGTCTCCCGGACTCGGTTTTTGTCGGTCTGGCGGTCACCGCCAAAACCAATAAAGACCTCAACGAAGCGCGATTCGACGGCCTTTCCTTCCATGGCCCCGATTGGACTTCCGGCGATTCCGGTTCCACTCCGGGTGCGAGCGGCCTGACCGCCCGGAATATTGGAAACCTCAATCATGCCGGAACGACCGAATACAATGAAGCCGACAACGCTTTCACCCTATCGGCCTCGGGCATCGGGATCTGGAGCCGGGCGGACGGGTTTCATTTCCTCCATCAGGAGTTGAAAGGAGACGGCAAGATCGTCGCACGGGTAACCGGTTTCAACGGCGCCGGAAATTGGGCCAAAGCGGGTTTGATGATCCGTGAAACGCTCGACGCCGATTCCCGGCACGCCATGATTGTGAATACACCCTTCGAGTCCGTATCGCTTCAGCGCCGCAAAGTGGCGGGCGACTTCACTTTCGACACCACGATCTGGGGAACCCGTTCTCCCGTCTGGCTCAAACTCGAACGCGTCGGCCAGTGGATCGACGCCTCCTACTCGGCGGACGGCAAATCCTGGACGCACTTCGAATCGATCGAAATGCCCTTTGCCGAAACCGTCCACATTGGCCTGGTCTACAGTTCAGGCGAGAACTCTTTAAGGGGCAGCGCGTCGTTCGACTCGGTAACCTACCCCGACGGACAAGCGAGCGGAAGTTCCGTCAACGTGGCGTCGGCCACGCCGGCGCACAGCCCGTTGAACGACGAAATCAAATCCTCCCCCAGCACCGTCGGCTTCGCTTCCACCAGCGGCAGCCTGAATCCGGTGGGCACGAACCGTTTCGCCCTTTTCCTCAATCGGGACGGCGATACCTCCCTGCCGGCCGATGTCCGTTTCGAACTCATCGGCCCGGGATCGGAACTGCTGCAGACCGGCATGATGCCGGCCGCCAACTCGATCGACGCCGATTCCG
>PXDC01000316.1 GCA_003565135.1 Verrucomicrobiota bacterium | reverse complement strand
TCCGGGTCACCGCCGCCGCCATTCCGTTTTGGTCCGCCATTTCGATTGCCCGGCGGGTCGCATAGTGAGCGGGGAAGTATCCGAGCCCGCCGTCCCCGTCAACAACCAGGCTGTTTGCGGTTTCGTGAACCGTCGACAACTCCGGTGCCGGGTTCAAGCGCCCGTTCCGTACCTCGCGCATGTAACGCTGCACGAGCGCACTCCCGTGGCTCGCTACGCCCCGCAAGTCGCAATCGATCAGGTCGCGGGCGAGGGTTGCGGCCTGGGCTTCCGGAATTCCGAGCGCGCGGGCGGCGGCGTCAACGAAACGGTGCAGACGATCCGGATCAACCCGGAAAGAATCAGGCGGCGGTTGTTCCATGGAGCATTGAGATGAGCGTCGGCATTGGACGTTGCACGGCAGACCAAAGACCAACGCCGGCCCTGCTGCGGTATTTCATAACGGTTCGGGCAGGCTTCCGCAAGTCCCGATTGCAGTACTCGACGAAAGAACACGGATGCAGTCTTCTCCGGCAGCCCAGGCCGCCGCCCGGCATCGAAGCCGTTTCCCCGTCGATCGCAGCGCTTCCCCCACGCACCAAGAGCAGGGTGAAGGCGGACCGTCGGATGGTTTGACATTCCCGGCTGGTGTCCGCACGCTCTTCGCCATGAATGCGCCTCGTCAGACCGGTTGCGGTGGGCGTGTCCCTGAGCCCCCCAAACAGCTCATTTCGTTTCCTTTTGGGTACCTGAGTCGCTCGAAAAGCGATTCCTTATAAATTCAATCGCCGCATGCGATTCACCACCTCCTGTATTCTTTTCGCGGGACTGTGCGCCGGAGCTGTGTTCGCCCGTGGCGGCGGCCTGCCCGAGGGCTTTCCCGATAGGGAAACGCTTCTGGAATGGTTTCAGGACAGCGGGGTAAAGCCGGACGACGGCAACTTTGTCCGGGTCGGAAACGCGTTTCCGGAGATCGTCTGGGAGCGGCCGCTGGTGGTGAATGCCTTGTGGGGCGCTGTGCCGATTACCGCGCGTTGGTTCAATGCGGACCTGGAGGAAATCGGCGAACCCGGCGAACCCGGCCGGTACGGCGCGTACGTGGAGGCCCGGCCCGCGGATGGACCGGTTATCCGACGGGGACTGACCGTGTATTTCCTTGACCCCCGCGAGGTGGAGGAAACCGCCCGGGATCAGCCGCGGCTTACCCTGCCGTTGCCCGGCGTGGCGGCCGAGGTGCAAGACGCGCATGAGGAACTCATTCACGACTTGGTCTCCGGCGCCGTGTTGCAGGGGTTGACCAGGGAGGCAGGCGCGATTCTCCTCGCCGGGCTGTCGGAAATGACGCCCGGGGATCTGCCGGCCGGTCCCTTGGACATGCCGCAAGTCCGCCACCTCGAACATCAGTTTGCCATCAAGCGCGCGGTCCTCGGATTGGAGGACGCCCACCCAGCGCTGGACCGGCCCCAACCCGGCGCGGACGCCCCGGAACTCCGCCCCGGAGCGCCCGCCGACGCGGGGTTTGCGCCCGGTACCGCGGAAGAACTGGACCGGATCTGCCGGGAGTGGCTTGAAGCTTCCGGCGGTCAACCCTTCACCGCCGTCGTGGCCCGCCGGGGTGTCGTGGTGTTTCATGAAGCGTACGGCGACGAGCGCGGCGAACCCGTGACCACGGACACGACCTACCCTTTGCACTCCATTACAAAAAGCTTGAGCGGCGTCCTTTTGGGATTGTTCCTGGACCAGGGCCTGCTGGAGCTGGACGCGCCCATCGGCCACGTGCTCCCCGACTTTCCCGTTTCCGGACCCCAAGCGGTTACGCTGCGGCATTGCGCGACGCACACCACCGGGCTGGAAGGCCACGGAACCTGGGGCGGCCTGAACAATATCTGGCTCGACAGTGTCATCGCCGGGGACGTGGAGCGCTTGGAGCCCGGCCGGGTCGTCCGGTATAACGGCGTGAGTTTCGATCTCATGGGCCGCGTAATGGAAGTCGTCGCGGGCAAGGTCGCGCCGCGCATTTTCCAGGAGCACCTCTTCGAACCCCTTGGCATGAAAGGCGCCCGCGTGACCGACATGGGCCTGGGCGGTCACCTCCGCGCCATCGACCTTGCGCGGGTCGGTCAGCTTCTCTTGAACGAAGGCGCGTACGGCGACCAGCGCTTCTTTTCGCCGGAAACGTTCGAGGAACTTCTGCCCCGCCCCTACGCCGAGGTCTTTCCCGACCTCGACGCCAACGACTCCAGTTACGGGATCGGCATCCGGTGGGCGTCCCGGGAACATCCCCGCGCCGGTCAAAACGGCATACCCGAGGGTGCCTTGACCCTGGGGGAGCGGACGATAGGGCACGGCGCTTTCTCCAGCACGGTGTTCCGCGTTGACTTGGAGGACGACCTCGTCGTCGCGATCGGCCGGATTCGCCGGGGCGATAACCTCGACGAGAACCTCGACCGTTTTCTTGCCGCCGTCCGCGACGGGATGGCGGATGATTAAGGAGGCCGAAATTGAAGGAGCATGTTCCGGAAGCCCGGCGAGGTTGGATTTTCCGGGAAGATTTGCCCCCGCGGGCATCCTTTGTGCAGGATGGGGGGATGGATGATCAGACCCAGGGTGTTCCCGAAGACGATGGTGAGCGGTTAATGCGGCGTTTGCGTGCGGCCGAAGAGGGGGATCCCGGGGCGCAGGCTACGTTGGGGCTCATGTATGCCCAGGGGCAGGGGGCTCCGGAGGACCCGGAGGAGGCCGCCAGGTGGCTCGCCAAAGCGGCCGAACAGGGCGAGATCGACGGGCAACTGTACCTGGGGGCGATGTACGCGCAGGGGCGGGGTGTTTCCCGGAATTTTGTGGAGGCCTACAAGTGGTCGCGTCTTGCGGCGGCACAGGGGGATGCGCACGCCCGGGAGAATCTGGAGGTTTTAAAGGAGGAAATGAGCGAAGAGCAGATCGCCGAGGCGGAGGGGCTGATTCGGATATTCGAGGCGGGCGAATAGGATTGGCGGGCTGAGGCTGTTGATTCCCGTCGCGATATCGCTGGCAAGCCAGTTGGTTTGACGGTGGCGGGCGGTTCCGGGGGCGGCTTGAAGTTCCCGTTACGGAGGTGACGGGTCGGAAGGGCAACTCAGTTTCCTTCGGAATTCTCCTTGAGCCCCGTTGCGATCCCCGCCGTTCCGTTGGAGATCGGCGGGGCGAGGTCGCCGTAGATCCTCTGGTCCGGGGTGAGGGTTAGATGACGAATGGACTGACGTTGAGATACCGGGATAATGCAATCGTCAACCGAGGAGATTCGCTGGGCTCAGCCTCAAGGGTTCGCTAGACCCCAAGGGTTCACCTAAGGTGCGCGCCGTCCCTTTTTTCGTGGGGGACGGAATGCCGCGCCGCAGTTTGCGTCTCTATCAACGGTGCAGGCTTATATTCATGGTGAGTATGGGGCGGTGGGGATTGCAGCCTTCTACTAACCCCCAATATGGCAAACGCATCCTCGCAAAGCGGGATAACAACGAAGTACCGGAAAACTTTCGAATTCTGAAAACAGCAGGATAACTTGACCGCGGAATAGGCAAATCACTCAGAATGGCTTAGGCTCTGGATTTATTAACCACTATTGAGCGGAGCGACATGAGCACGAGAGCGCATGTACACGAAATACGCGAATCGATTTCAATGTTCTATTCAGAGATGAAGTATCTGAAATTTGGACACATTTTTTAGGACCAATGGGTGAAGGCAATTGAAATACGCACCTTCGTGTTACGGTCATTGAGGAAACTCTGAATCAAATGCCAGGATGACCCAAGGAAGGGTCTCTACAGCCCTTCGATGGCCAGCACGCCCCGGCCTTCCACTGTGAGGTTGACGGTCCGGCTGTCGGCGTCAAATGCCGCCCGAACCGGTTCCCCGTTCCAGATTATCGTTTCCGGCATCCCCGGCAGGCGTACGAGGCGTACCGTGTAAGGCTCTCCGGGCCAGCCCTCGATCCCCAGGCGGAGCACGCCGTCCTCGTGCTTGGCGAAGGTGATACCTCCGGGCACGAAGGCGAGCAGGCCGTCATCGGTCACCCGGGCACTCCGGAACCACGGCGTGAGTCCGAACAGTTCCGCCAGGTGGGTCTGGACCGTGCCGGGCGAAATGGCCGGGCCGTCGAGGATCTGGGGCTGCAACAAAGTGAAGTCCGCCAGCAGCCCCCGGCGTTCGTCGTCGTCCAGGGGAAACGTCTGCTGCAAACCGCTC
>PXDC01000282.1 GCA_003565135.1 Verrucomicrobiota bacterium | reverse complement strand
TTGCCCGACATTTTTGGATCCCGGGTCCAGAAGAAGGCGATTTCGAAACCCAGCTTGGCGGCCTGTTCTTGCGCGCCCTTGGAAAACTCGGAGGCGGTAAAGGTGTTTTTCCAACCGTCGGGCGTGAGGTCGGAGGTGAGGAAGGCGATCACTTCGCGTTTTGCGGAAGGGTGCGCCGAGCGTCGTTGGGCCATCAACGCGGAAACGAGCGGATTCGGCCGATATCCGGAAGCATCAGCGAGTTCGAGGATGCGCGCACGTGTCTTCGACGACACCCGGCCCACGTTTCGCAACGCACGGGACACGGTCATAACCGATACACCCGCCCGGTCGGCGATGGTCGCCATGGAGACCTGATCCATATTTGCGTTACAATTAACGCAAAAAATGCCGTGAAGGTCAATGGAAAACGGTAGATGTTCATGGGAGTTCGCGGCCCGATTCGGGCGCTTTCGGTTAGTCCACATATCCATTCAATCCTCTCCATCAAGCAGTCGATGAAGTACCTCAATTCCTGTCGCGCTGAACGCGCGTTTACGTTGATCGAATTATTAACGGTAATCGCGGTGATCGGCGTACTGGCGGCGATACTGATTCCGGTGGCCTCGGCGGTACGGGAGTCGGCCCGGGGTGCGTCCTGCAGTTCCAATATGCGACAGATCGGTTTGGCGCTGCATGCCTATGCCAGTGACCATGACGACCGTATACCGCAAGCGACAAACCGGGAGTTCGCCGGCGGGCCCCTGCTGGGAACCTGGATGCGAACGCTCTGGTTCGATGGGTACCTGGGTTACGAACGCAACCAATTCGAGATCGGGGTGAATTACGAACAGAACGACAGTGAGGTGGAAAATATCTACCATTGTCCCACCACCCGGTATACGGACAACCGGTTGATTTTGACCCCGAATTCCACCCAGGACTATCGGACCTTTTCCTATTCATTGAACTACCTTCCCAACTACGTGTACCGGGGAGGCGGGAGCGGCGAGGGCGTACCGTTGCCGCTTGAGGTGCTGGTCAGTCCGTCGCAAACCGTGATGGTGGCGGAAACATTGAGTTGGCGGTTTCACGTGACTCACTACCTGGCGCGCTTCGGTCTGATCCCCCATAACAACAGCGCCAATTTTCTTTTCTTTGACGGAAGTGTGAGTCGGATTTCGTACGCTGATGTCCCGAAACACAGTGGCGCGGCGCGGAATTCCGGGGTGTTTTGGGGCGGTAACGCCGCCGTGAGATAGGGAGTCGGGTAACGGGGTTTGAGGGGATGGTGAGGAGATTCTTTTAATCGTAAACGTTAAATCCAGGAGGTTTGCAGTATGAACGTAGGACATGTAGCCATTGAGGGATCCGTGATCGGCTGGTTGACAAGGGTAGTGGGGGTTGCCGCCTCGGTACTTGCCGTGGGGCTGTTGGGAACGAGTCAGGTGGAGGGGGCGCGTGAATGGACGAATCCCGATGGAGGCGTTTTCCACGACGCGGACAACTGGGACCCCGAGGGTGTCCCCGGATCCGATGAGGCGGCCGTATTCAATCTCGATTCGGAGGACGGCTACGAGGTGCTTCTGGAGGAGAATGCGAACGTGTTGAGACACGTGGTGCGGAATGATACCGTGCAGATGATTCTGGGCGGAAACGAATTATCGACCGGTGATGGGGTGGACTCGGTAACCGTGGGTGAGTTTTCCGGGGACGTCGGTGTATTGAGTGTACGGGAGGGGACGCTGTCGACCGCGGGATTCCGCATAGGAGCGGACGAGGGCGCCAGCGGGATACTGACCCTGGGGGAAGGGGTTGTGTGGACGGCCACCGGGGTCGGCGGCGTCGGGCATTCGGGTGAAGGCCGGTTGAACGTTGAAGACGGGGCGCAGTTGGCACTGGGAAGCAGTCTTACCATCGGGGGAACGGCCCAGGGAGCGGGAGAGGTTTTTCTGAGCGGAACCGGGAGTGAGATCAAGGTGGCGGGCCACCTGAACGCGGGAGATGCGTCCCGGGGAGACATTATTATTCAGGACGGTGCCTCGATGACGATCGAAGACCGACTTCACCTGGCGTTCGGCGGTGACCACACATCGACTTTGATCGTGGATAACGCGACCGTGGTGGCGGATGATTGGGTACGGATGGCAAGGGGGGCCGCCACGGCCCATTCGGAGGCGATTGTGCGGAACGGCGCGGTTCTGACGATGACCCATGAGGCGCGGGATTTCCGGCTTTCGGAAGGAGCGGGTGCCAACGGGAGCCTTTGGGTTTCCGGGGGCTCGCGGGTGGACGTGGGGCGGCACTTCATGGTGAACTACAGTCCGGATGGGGAGTCCCACCTGATCGTGGAAGGGGACGGGACGGAGATGAATATCCGTCAGGATCTCTACGGGGCGTGGAATCCAAACAGTGTGGGATCCACGACCGTTGCGGACGGCGCCGTCGTACGACTCGGGCGGCACGCGCGGTTGGGGAATGGTGCGGGAGCCCACATGGAGATGCTGGTATCGAACGCAACCCTCGAGGTCAGTGAGCAGGTGCGGGTGGGCAAAGGATTGGATGCGAACGCGGTTCTGACCCTTGACGGAGCCACCGTCACCTCCGGGAGAATCGATCGGGTCGGGCGACGTTCCAACGGCGAAATTTACCTTCGGGGAGGGACGACGTGGGTTTCGGATGCACCGGAGAGCGACACCCTCATTGGCGGTCAAGTAGGCGAGACGTGGGAATGGATCGAGGAAGCTCGGGGTTTGATTTCCATTGAAGAAGGCAGCGTCCTTACGGTGAACGGTGAAGGGGCGGGCTTTGAATTGGCCCTGACGGAAGCATCCTCGGGGACGGTATCGGTTTCGGGAAACGGGTCCCGTTTGGAGGGAGGCGATCTGAGTCTGTTTGTCGGAGGAAGTCGCCTGGTCGTGGGCGACGAGGGTGAATTGATGGGAGAGCCGGGCGGTGAGGGGCTCCTGGTTGTTTCGCTCGGCGGTGACGTTGACATTGGCGGCGAGGTGTTCGTGTGGGATGGCGGCGCCGTGAAGGTGGACCGGGGTACGCTGCGGGCGGGGCGACTGGGGTTTTCCGATGACGGCGGCCGTCTGGAAACGGTGCTGGGGGTTGTCGGCGACGCGCCGATCCAGGTAAGCGGGGATATTGCCCTGGGCAGTGCGGCTGTGCTGGAGGTGGATTTGGCTCCAGGATTTGCGATCCAGGAGGGCGAAAGTGTTTCTTTGGCCACATATGGAGGGACACGGACCGGGGAGTTTGCGGATCTGGAAGAGGGCGCGGTGGTGGTCGCCGGCGGGGTCGAGTTTCAAATCAGCTACGAAGACGGAGTCATCAGCCTCACGGCGATGGAGGATGTATCGATTCCGTTGCCCGGGTTCGAAGACTGGATCCTGCAATTCGAGTTACCGGAGGGTGAGACCGGTCCGGAGGCGAATCCCTCGGGTGACGGGATGGCAAACGTGGTCAAGTATGCCCTGGGATTGGATCCCCGCCAAAGCAATGCGGCGGCGGTTCCTGCACCGGGTTTGGTCGATTCGGATGGTGAGCGGTATCTGGCTCTTGAGATCGCGAAGAACGAAGAGGCTTACGACGTTCAGTACATTATCGAGGTGTCCGGTGACCTGGAGTCATGGGAGTCGGGGGCGGAACACGTCACGATCATCGAAGATTCGGGCTCGGTTCTGTGGGTACGTGACAACACGGCATTGTCGGGAAACGGGAACCGTTTTATCCGCTTAAGGGTAATTCTGGAGCAGTAGAATTGAGAAAAGCGCAACCCGTTTGAATCTGGTCTGGATTTTGTATGAATAAGGTGATCGTTCGATTGGCACCCATTGAAAGCCGCCGTATCCGGATTGATGACGAAGGGAGGTATGTTTCACGGGAAAAGTCGAATCATCGGTCCTCAGGCCGGGTCCCGGCAGGGGGGATGGGTAGGGCGATCCATGTTAAGGGATGGGTGCTCGCGCTGTTTTTCGGGGTCCTGGTGTCGATCGTGACCCCCGTATGTGGGGGTGAGGGATGGCGCCAGGACTACGGGGATTTTGGGGAGCGGATGCTCTATTCGGACACACCGCTGGAGGGGCTGGTCATTGCGGGAGCCCCGGAATACCGGGCGGCGATGGAGGCGGCGGCGACGGTGATCGAGGAAGCGGGCGGACCGCGTCCGGAGATCCGGACGGCAGGTCTGACGGATACGGACCTGTGGGAGCGGCACCTGCTGCTTTTCGG
>PXDC01000369.1 GCA_003565135.1 Verrucomicrobiota bacterium | reverse complement strand
TTCGGACACGAACGCGGTGCCTTCACCGACGCGCGCCAGGAGCGGATCGGCCTCTTCGAAGCCGCCCGGGAAGGCACCCTGTTTCTCGATGAAATCCCCAGTCTCTCGCTCGCCCTTCAGGCCAAAGTACTGACCGCAATCGAAGACAAGACCATCCGCCGCCTCGGCGGCAATAAAACCATCGAGGTCGACGTCCGCCTGATCACCGCCACCAATCGCGACCTGAAAGAAAAGGTCCGGGCCGGAGAGTTTCGGGAAGACCTTTACCACCGCCTCGATCTTTACCGGCTGGCCATTCCTCCCCTGCGCGAGCGCCGCGAGGACCTGCCGGATCTCGCCGCGCGCCTGCTCGATCAACTCGCCCGGCGTTACGGCTCCAAGCCGCCGCGGCTGGGGAACAAAGCCCGGACACGTCTCCGCGCCTATTCCTGGCCCGGAAATGTTCGCGAACTGGCCCACGTCCTCGAACGAGCGTTTGTTTTTGAAGAGGGCGATGAATTGACCCTGCAACAGATCGTGGCCGAGCCCGCCGCCGGCAGCCCGACCGCCGATCCGGACGACTGGCTCAATCCCGCCTTTACCTTCCCGGAGGACGGATTTTCGCTCGAAGAGGCAATCAACCGCCTCATCCGCCGTGCCCTCGACCAAACCGGCGGCAACGTATCCGCCGCCGCACGCCTGCTCGGGGTCTCCCGCGACTACGTTCGCTACCGGCTGGAAGAGAAGAAGCCCTGAAAACAAGGTACCGGCAAAAACCCGCCGTTGCCGCCCCCGGCCCGCCCGGGAAAATTCCTCCCTGGGGAGACATCCCCAGCTGCGCTCGCCGGCTGGGGGGCGTTTTCCCCCAATCACCGGTTGTCAAGGGATGAGCCCGAACCGGATAAATCACCCTATGTATTTGCCATGAAGGATCTTGCGAATCCATCGACACATTGGCACACCGCCTGCAAGACGGTTGGCGAGTCCATTAAACCACATAACCCATACACATCGAAAGGAGAGATACCCATGAAGCATAAAATCCAGACAATTATGGCCGCAAGTATCGTATCCACACTTGTCGGCGCCACCGCATTCGGAAGTGACGAGGGAGCCGTCGCCCAGGGAAACGCCGCCGCCGAAACCCGGGCGGAATTCCGCCACGACCAGGATGAGACCACAACCCTCCGACTCGATCTCCACGGAGGAGCCGACGCCTCCGCGGAGGCACGCTCCGGCGACAACGGAAACGGGGAAAAGCCGGATAAACCCGACCGCCCGGAACTGCCGGACAGACCCGACGTACCGGAAAAACCCGACGTACCGGAAAAACCGGTTGATCCAGAGGAACCCGGCGATCCCGAGGTCCCCGAAAAACCCGATGTGGACGACACCGTGCAAATGGCACTCGCCGAGTATCGCCAGGAACGCGACACCTGGCTCGAAGAAACCCGCCAGACCATGCAGGACCTTCACCAGATGACGGACGAGGAACGGCAGGAGGCGCTGGCGGAAATTCGCCGCGAAAGGGACGAACTGCGCCGGGACCGGGACCACATCCTCGAAGCCATCCGCGAGGAACGGCAGCAAGCCGGAGAGACTCGCCGTGAAACCGTGGAGGATGTGCGACAGGAACGCGATGCAGCGATGGACCTTCGTCGCGAGGTCTCCGAAGAACTCCGTCAAGAACGCGATGCCCTGGTGAGTCAGGAACGTGAGGTGCATGCCGAAGCGCAACTCGAGATCCGGTAAGGCAGCATGGCTCTGCGGAACCGAATAACCGGCAATCGACACGTGCGGGCGCTGCCGCAGCGCCCGCACGCATTCCCGGACCCGTTTTGTTCCGGTTTCTCCGCCATTCCAACCCACAAAGATGACAACACCCTTCCCTGTCGGGTCATTTCCCCCACAACACCCATCATAAACCGGGGAATATTCCCCAGCTTACGATCAGCACATCCAAACCTAAAACCGAAGACACACAATTAAACCGCTTATGATCAAAATCTTAAAGATTACTTAAAAAACTGGCACACCACCTGCATAGGTTTGGGCCAGGATATCGAATCAAACACTCACTCAATCGAAAACTTGAAACCACAACTACAACGAAGGAGATACTCATCATGAAAAAACTGACCAAACTGATCGCTCTGGGCCTGGCCCCGCTTCTGGCCGGCGGAACACTGGCTATCGCCGAAGAGCACGACGAAAATGACACCGATCCCATGGAGGAATTGCGCGAACGAATCGAAGAGTTTCGCAGCGCCCAGGAACAGCGCGTCCAGGAGCGTCGCGACCTGGCCAATGACGAAGACATCGAGGACGGTGAACGCGGCGAGGCCATGCGGGCACTGATCGAAGCGCAGGCCGCCGACCAACGCGCCCTCGGTCAGGAAATTCGCGAATTGATGAAAGCCGAACAAGCACGCGAACATGCCGAACGCCGCGGTCCCCCGGAAGAAGAGGAGCCCGAATTCGGTCCCGCCTCGGAACACAATGATGAGGATGCCGAAGAGAGCATCGCCGACCGGGTCCGCGCGCTGAACGACGAATTCCAGGAAGCACGCAACGCCCTCCTCGATGAATGGCGGGAAGTTGTCGCGGACCTCAAGGATGCGACCGCTGAAGAACGGCGGGAAGCGTACCAGGCCTTCCGTGAAGAACGCGAAACGTTCCTCGAGGAACTTCGTGAAAACCGCCGGGCCATCCGCGATGCCGCTCAGGAACGCGCGGCCGAACGTCGCCAGGATCGCGACTGAGAAAAGGAAGAATTACCCATCCAGGACAAATGGGTCGCTCGAAGCACGACAGTGCAGGCGCCGAAAGGCGCCTGCACTTTGTCGTTTGGACCGGGTGACTAGAAAATATTTCCCCCGGCTATGCGGCTTTAGACCGTGCATTCCCCCCCTCCGCATGATAATAGGTTAATGTGTGTCACCGTATTTTCATGACGTCGCCCTTGATTCATAAACGGGTGTTTTTCATTTTTGGAGTGTGTTGGCTCGCCGGCTTAAGCGGCGAGCTTTCCGGTGCCGTGGAACCGCCTCTTAAATGGAGCTTTCCCACCGACGACGCCATCGTCTCGTCTCCGGCCATCGGATGGGACGGTACCGTTTACACCGGCGCGGGGGCCGATTCGGATACCGACGATTTCAACCTTTACGCCCTGGGGCCTGACGGTGAAAAGCGTTGGAGCTTTATGACGGACGACTGGGTCCAATCCTCACCCGCCGTCGGGCCCGACGGTACCGTGTACGTCGGTTCATGGGACTTCTTTATTTACGCCCTGGAACCCGACGGCATTCCCCTCTGGTTTTACGAAACCGACAGCTTCATTGTCTCTTCGCCGGCTATCGGCAACGACGGCAGCGTTTACTTCGGTTGCGGGGACAATTTTTTTTATGCCCTGGACACGGACGGATTTCTTCGGTGGCTCTTCAAGACCGATGACTGGATCGAGGCTTCGCCCGCCATCGGCCCGGATGGGAACCTGTATTTCGGTTCCTGGGACGGCCACTTTTACGCATTGACCCAGGACGGCGACCTTCTGTGGGAGTACCCGACCGGCGAGGTCATCTTTTCCTCCGCCGCGATCGCGGGTGACGGCACCTTGTTCGTCGGTTCCGGCAACGACCTCTATGCCTTCGATCCGTCACCCGAAACCGCGCAGGAGGACCGGGTTCTCTGGGTTTTCGAAACCGCCGGACTGGTGGATTCGTCACCGGCCATAGGCCCCGACGGAACGATCTACGTCGGTTCCGAGGATGGAAACCTCTACGCCGTCGATCCCTCCGACGGCAGCGAAATCTGGTCGTTCGCCGCCCAAAGAGAGATCTATTCTTCACCGGCCGTCGCCGCCGACGGGAACATCTATTTCGGCTCCGGCGACCGGCACGTTTACGCCTTGAATGCCGAGGGCGAACTGCTCTGGGCATACGAAACCGACGGATGGGTCGACTCATCGCCGGTCATCGGTCCGGATGGCACGGTCTACGTCGGTTCCTTCGACCATCACCTTTACGCCTTCGAGGGGGAAGCCCCCCCCGCCCCAAACGGCTGGCCGCAATTTGGAGGCGATCCCCAGCGTACCGGTCGACCGCCGGTTTCGTTCTCATCCTGGCTCGCCCAATCCGGGATCAATCCCGAACGCGACGACTCGTACCGGCAGGACCCGGCGGGAGACGGTTTGCCCAACCTCCTGAAATACGCCCTGAACCTGTCGCCGCAAACCCCC
>PXDC01000131.1 GCA_003565135.1 Verrucomicrobiota bacterium | reverse complement strand
CGGGGCCAACGGTTCGGTGGTGGCGTGGCTGTATCCGGAAGCGCCTCCGGCGCAGCTCATACCCGGCCGTTCCAACGGGGTTCTGGCGACCGGGACAATCACGGCGGCGGACCTGGTGGGACCGCTCGCCGGCGCCACGCTCGACGAACTCGTGGATGAAATGAGGTCCGGCGGCGCCTATGTCAACGTGCACACGTCACAGCACCCTCCCGGTGAGATCCGGGGGCAGATTCAGTAAACATCAATCATCGGTTCGCCGTCGGCCCGTGTTTCCGGCGATTGGGTTCACGGGTCAAGCGAGGGAGCGCCGTTCGCTCCCTCGCCCGCCGGCCGGATCGGCCGGAAAAATCAATCTCCGGCGATGGCGTACCCCAAGTCGCGAACGGCTTCCCGCCCAATCCGGTCCGTTAATTGCCGGACATACAGGCTGGCGGGTTTGACGTGGGTTCCCTGCGACTCCCAGTAGCCGTCGCTGAAGCCGAATTGTTCCAGGTTCCAGTCCCGGAACGCGCCCTCGAGCCGTTCGCCCTTGTGACCGATAGCCCAGTTCTGCGCCGTGGGCGGTTGCTGGCAAACCAGTCCTCCTCCCCGGGTATTCCAGGCCACCCAGTTTGCGCCCGACCAGCCATGCCCGCTCCCGTAACGCAAGCGGTTCATCAGGGAAAACCCGTAATCGTCCTTAACGTTGTCGTACATCCCGCCGACCGACCAGCGGTGGTGCGGTTCGCTCCACGTAATGCTTCCGTCGGCGACGCAGTTGACAAAGGCACTGGGGCCCGGGGTCCGGGCGTGGACGACGAATGCGTGGCGGTTGTTGAGGGCGTAGCTGTCACGGACGAGGATCAGTTGCGAGCCGGCGCTCAGGGTGAACCCGTATCGGGCGGTGTAAACGCCGGTTTCCTGGAACGTCGCGGCCGCCCCGCCGAGTCGGTGGTCGCTGCGGTTATACCCGGGACCCCGGTAGAAGCGAAGGTCCGCGACGAGATTCGAGGAATCGGTGATGGTTACCGCCCGCGCGCCGCTGCCGGCCCGGATAACACCGTAGCCGATAAAGTGCTCGGCCGTAATATTCCGGGCCCAGCCGTTTTTAATATTCTCGAACCGCAGAAAGTCGGAGGCTTTGCGTGTATCCGAAACTCCGTCGTCGTTGGGTTTCCAGTACGCGACCGCCCGGAGGCTTTCGATTCCCGCTTCGCTGATCCGGCCGGGATCGGTGTACGTGTAGATTCGTCCGCCGCCCCACCGGTGCTCGATGGCCTGGACTATCGGATGTTTCACATACACCCGGTTTCCTTCGATGTTGACGACCAAATTCTCGAACCGGAGATCGAAGGGATCCCATTGCCGGATCGTTCCGCCGTCCGGCCGGGACGGAATCCGGTCCATTCCGATGGCCGAAATCCAATCGCTGTTACCCGCCCGCTCCACTACGATCCGGTCGCCCGCCTGAAACGCTCCCGCGTCGTCAACGTGGAAGGTGTGCGTTCCCACCGGCACGTACCGGTCGATGATCTCTGTGCCGGTGTCGCGCTGAATCGATAACCCGCTTTCGCCGCCGATACGGATGAGCGTTCGCCTTTCTTCACCGGTGGCGATGAGGACCGTGGTGTTGCCTCCCTGCACGGCCGCCTTGAATTCGTCGAGGCTGAGGCCGTCGTCGGGGTTGAGCAAAAGCTCTTTCAGGTCCCCCTGGCCCTCGCCCCGCAGCACCACCCCGCTACGGTTGATCTCCAGTTCGGTTCCGATTTCGTAGGCGCCGGCTTTTAAGAGTACGGCCCCCCGGAAACCGTTGTCATCCACCGGAAGGGCACCGACCTCGTCGATCGCGGCCTGGATCCGCTCGGTGTCATCCCCCGTGCCGGGTTCGAGGGTGACCTTTACCGGGACCTCGGGTACCGGGACCCCGCCGGCCCGGTAACCGACGGTGGAA
Organism: Verrucomicrobiota bacterium; assembly: GCA_003565135.1. Classification (GTDB taxonomy): domain Bacteria; phylum Verrucomicrobiota; class Verrucomicrobiia; order Opitutales; family T3Sed10-336; genus PXDC01. Next base: position 2,292 of record PXDC01000131.1, on the reverse strand, counting down.
AAATCGGGAATCCGGTTTCCGCGGTAGTCGGGCGTGTACACCAGGTGACCGTTCTCGCCGGGATGGGCGACAATGGAGTAACGACCGGAGAGGGGCTCGACATCGAGAACCGTGAAATAAAAGGCTTCCCGGAACATGTTTCCGTCCTCCGGCGCGACCTCCGTGGCTATTCGGTACCGCCCCGGTTCAGGCATACCCTCGAAGGCGAGTACCGTCATTTCGCCGCTCGAGACCGCGCGCGCGACCGGGGCCTGCACGATTTCCCCGCGATCGCGACTAACCGTGGCCTCGATTGTGCCGTCACTTCCCGGAACGATGTTCAGCGACGGGTACTCTTCGCCCGGGGCCAGTATTGCCGGGCTTCCGACCTCGGTGTCGAGGGAGTCGTGAACGAGCCGGATTTGCCAGGAATCGCCACGGAGCGTTCCCAGGGAAACGAGCAGCACGATCATTGCCGCCATGGCGGCGGAAGGACCGCCAAATCCGGTAAATCCGCGGCGCAGACGGCGCGGTTCAGGCCGGTTGTCGAGGGGGATGGGGAAAGGTTTCGCAGTCATTGTGCTGTTACCGATAGTTTTCCGGCCCGGGGAACTCAACGAAAAACCCGTCGGACGTCGTCGGGTTGGGCGGGACGGACCCATGCCGGTCGCCCGGTGAGCTCAGGATAACCGTCGAAATGGACCAAAAACCGGGACTTGCCGGAGACTGGAAATCCGGTTTTAATCCCGCCACCATGTCCTACATACCAGCGTTTCCCCCTTCCCTTGTCCCGGCCGGCGCGGGACGCGTTGTTCATGCCTTCGGCGAGGAGGTTGTTTTTCATCTTACCGGTGAAGAGACCCACGGCCGGCTCTGCCTCTGGACCGAGAAGGTGCCCCCGGGTGGCGGCCCGCCTCCGCACGTGCACCTGAACGAGGACGAGTGGTTCGTCGTACAGGAGGGCAAATTCGAATTTCTGGTGGAAGGCGAGTGGCGGGAGGTGGCTCCGGGCGGCACGATTTACATTCCGCGACAGGCGGTCCACACTTTCCGCAACAGCGGTGACAGCCTGGGGATCCTGCTCGTGAGCACCTCTCCGGCCGGGTTCGAGACGTTTTTCACCCGTTGCGCCGAAGTCTTTCAGCGACCGGAAGGACCGGATATGGAACGCATCACGGCGATCGCCACCGAACACGGTATCCATTTTGTCACGACGTGAGGGAAACCCGGGTAGGGGCGCTGAACCCGTATTTGGGAATGGGGCCAGTGTGGCGGTGGAGGCTCCGTCCCTCCGGAAAGGACTGCCCCATGACCCGGTATGAATGACGGCGTGGTCCATATCCCCTGGTGGGGAATCGGGCTGAGCCTGCTGCCGGTGGTGGCGGTCGGCTGGATATTCCAGCGGTGTAACGGTGGCGGGAAACTGCTCGGGTACGCCACCTTTCGTATGCTGGTCCAGTTGATCGCGGTCGGGTTTGTCCTCGTGTTCGTCTTTGAGAACGAAAGCGCCTGGCTGGGCGTCGGGATCCTTGCCCTGGTGCTCGGGGTCTCGTCGTGGATCGCCATGCGCCCTTTGGCGAGGAAGAGCGCGGGCCAATACGGGCTGATCCTCTTTTCCCTCGCCGTGAGCGGGATTGCCGTCCTCGCGCTGGTGCTCTGGGGCGTGATCGGGCTCGACCCCATGTACCAGCCCCGTTACTTCATTCCCCTCACCGGCATGATTTTCGCCAACGCCATGAACGCCATCAGTCTGGCGGGCGAGCGGTTTGAGACGGAACGGGAGGCCCGCGACTATATAAGCGCCCGCAACGCCGCGTTCAACGCAGCCATGATCCCCCAGGTCAACACCTTTCTCGCCGTCGGCCTCGTGGCCCTCCCCGGCATGATGACCGGACAAATCCTTTCCGGGATCTCCCCCCTCGAAGCGGTGCGCTACCAGATCGTCGTTATGAACATGATCCTCGGCAGCGCCGGCCTCGCCGTGGCCCTGTACCTGCGGGGACAGAAATGAGCAAACCGACAACCTCCGGGAATCCTTCGCTCCGGAGCCGCGGAGATAACAGCTCACTGCTCTTCTTCGGGTGGATTAGCGGCCCCGTGCTTCCGAAGTGACGGCGGATACGAGGGTCCGGATGGCCCACGAGGCGACCGCTTTTCCCTGCTTTGGGTTGAGGCGACAGACGTCGGTTTGCGCGATGTAGGCCTCCACCGAAACCAACAGGGCCAGGGAAGACCGCAAGTTTTTGTAGGTCTTACGGTCGAGCTTGCGCCGAAGCGGATCGAGCGCCAAATCCAGCATCCTGATACGGCGGG
>PXDC01000213.1 GCA_003565135.1 Verrucomicrobiota bacterium | reverse complement strand
GGGGAGACGTCGGATTCATGGGCAGCACGTATTACGAGACGCCGAACATTGATCGCCTGGCCGCACAGGGAATGCGCTTTATGGACGCCTATGCGCCGGCAGCCAACTGCGCCCCGAGTCGGGCCGTGGTGTTTACCGGGCAATACGGACCGCGCCACGGGATTTATACCGTGGGAAGCTCGGAACGCCCGCGGGCTGTGTGGCGTCGATTGATTCCGACTCCGAACACCGAGTTCATCACCGAAGGCCACGTCACGTTCGTTTCCCTCCTCAACGAAGCGGGGTACGCCACTTGGCATTTCGGCAAGTGGCACCTTAGCGAGGATCCGACCCGGCACGGTTTCGATGTCAATGTAGGCGGTTTCGAAGGCGGGCATCCCCCGGCCGGATACTTCAGTCCCTACGACAATCCGAAACTGGAGGACGGTCCGGAAGGAGAGCATTTGACGTTTCGCTTAACGGGTGAGGCGATTCGCCATCTCGAAGATCACGATCCCGAGCGGCCCTTCTTTCTCTCGATGCAATTCTATATCCCTCATACGCCGATTCAGGCGAAGGAGGAAGTGGTGGAACGTTACGAACAACGGATTCCCACCGCCACGCATTTCAATCCGGTATACGCGGCGATGGTGGATCACCTGGACGTGAACGTCGGGCGACTTCTGGATACGCTTGACGAGCTCGGAATGGCGGAAAACACATTCGTTCTCTTCACCTCTGACAACGGGGGAATCTACAATATCTCCCGGTTATGGCCGCTTCGGGGAGAAAAAGGATCTTATTACGAGGGCGGCATTCGTGTTCCGATGGTGGTTCGGTGGCCCGGGCAGGTCGCCCCGCGAGGCGTATCGGAGGAGCCCGTCAGCGGCGTCGATTTCTTCCCCACCTTTATTGAGGTCGCGGGGATCGAGGCGCCGGAGGATCACGTGTTGGACGGGCTCAGCCTGGTCCCGCTGCTGCGAGAGGAAGAGGCGTTGCCCGAGCGGCCGTTGTTCTGGCATTTTCCGGTCTACTTGCAGCGGTACGGACAGGGGAACGTCGAGACCCGCGACCCGTTGTTCCGGACGCGTCCGGGAATGGTGATGCGTTACGGGCGTTGGAAATTGCACGAGTACTTTGAGGATGGCGAATTGGAGCTGTACGACCTGAACAAGGATCTTGGCGAACGGCTCAACCTCGCCGAAATTCTGCCGGATAAGACGGAGGAACTGCACGGTATGATGAAAGATTGGCGCGAAGAAACGGGAGCGCCGGTTCCGACGGAGCCGAATCCAAGGTTCGATAAGACGGAAGAAAGGGAGGCGATTCAGCGCTTTTATCGGCGTTAGCAGTCTGCCGCCGAAACCCGACAAACTGCTGGCAGCCGGAAATGCCAATCAATATTCGTAAAAGCCTTAAGGCAGGATCACGTTAACTCGGCCGAATGCTTTGCGGGCTTCGGGGGCTACGGGTTCACGGATTATGGTTCGTTCCCAGCGGGAATTAACGGGGACCACTTCTGGCTCGGCGGTCGTGGGTTCGAAGGATCCGGGACTCAATGACGTGGCGATCTGCGGCTCGTAGACGAGGCCGCTGTTCCTCAGCCGAAGGTACTCGATGATGAGAAATCGTTCCGAATCTTCCTCATAAATACCGATGGCGGGGAGCCCCGAAGCTTCCTCGCCGCCAACAGTCAGTCTGCGGAAATCCGAGGCGCCCAAGTCCATATTGAAGGCGTACTTGGTGAGATTCGAGGTTCCGTCGCCGAACGGAATGGCTTGCACGGAAGCCGCTTCCCCGCTCAATCCGGCATCGTTCATAGCCTGCTCGATCCGCGAGCTTTCGGACACGACGGTCACCGTGCCCGTGGACTCCAAGTGGCTGAAATCCCAGGCCAGTCCGGCTGCCAGATCGAAAGCATCGATCTGTTGGAAGCTTCCGCTTGCAGCGCCTTCCGAAGCGATGATTTGGAAACTCATGCCTTCCTCGGGCTCGAAATCATTGGCGCGACGCAGCTCCAAAGCGCCTTGCAATTCGACGGCACCGGATACCTCCAAGCTGCTGTACTCAGCGATTTCGTCCCCGCCGATATCAATGCCGAGCACGGCGTCCTCGGATTGCCGATACGAACCGTCGACAGAAATGGTTCCGAACGGGTTGTCGGGTTTGTTTGGCGCGGTCACAAAAGCGGCCGTGACGGCGGCGTCGTTGAAGTGGGTGTTGCCATGCTGGCCGCCGGCGTTCCAGCCGTAGATGCGTACCTCCACGGCGCGTGTCATCGGTTCGGCCGAAGGAACTTCCACTGCGAAGCGGTGCTGGTTATCGATGCCATCGTCGGTGACGCGCAACGTGCCCAGTTCGGCCCCGGCCTCGAATCCGTGTTCGCTGGCGAGGATGGCGAAGTCGGTGGCGGCGTTGGGACCGTTGCGCCAGAGATTGACCTCGATGGCGTCCAGATGCATGGCCACGCCGGGAATCGGGGCGATGGTGAAGCTCAGGTAGTTTTGATTGGCGATGGTTTCCGCCAGGCTGGCGCTGTTGTGACCCATGACATTGAACTCGTCGCCGACGTCGGCGGCGTTGCGCGGGGACACACCCGGCCCGAAGTCGAAGCCGGCGAGCAAGTCCAGGTATTCGCTCAGCGTTTCGGTGTGAGTCATTGGGGCCTCGTCCTGGCCCTGGAAATCGAAATCGATAGCGGTGACCGTGCCGGTGTCCACGTCTGGAACCGGTTCGGGCGGTGCGGGCAGCCCGTCCGGGCGTCCGGGAGCAAGGGTTCCGGCATTGTAAACGTCGCCTTGAATGGTTCCCTGACCGGTGAGTTCGCCTCCGGTCTCGACTTCGATCCAGCGGCGCGAGCGCAAGTGAGCGCCTTCAAGGTGAAGATGACCGTTTTTCGCCACCCGCACCTCGTTGCGCCCCTCCAAGGTGGCGGTGGGTTCGAGCAGAACGGTCTGGCGGGCCTCGGCGCCTCCGACTTCCATGCCGAGATACCGCAAATGTCCCCGAACTCTTGCCAGGGCGTCGACGCTTTCGGCGTTGCGTACCGTCGCCGACCACAGGGGAGCGGGTTGAGAAGCCGCCGACCAATTGCCGGGCGCATCCAGGGTGTCGCCGTCGGCTCCCTGCCACTCTACGTACTCCACAGCGTAGCCGTCGGGCTGGGCGGCGCCTTCGGCGAGGGCCAGGGCCTGGAGTTCTTCAAGCAGATCAGCATGGGTGCTGGGATCCAATGGACTGCTTTCACCGCGGTCGTCTGCGAGGTTGTAGAGCTCGCGGCTGCCGTCGTCGAAGGCGATGAGTTTGTCGTCGCCGCGTATGATGGTCCAGCGGGCGCGACGGTTGATCGGATCCGGGCCGGGACCGGCCCATTCGTGGTGTTCGAAAACCAGGTAATCGCGTTGACGCTGATGGCCGTTGCCGGTGAGGGTGGGCACGATGGACACCCCGTCCATGCCCGCCGGACCGCGGGTGCCAGCCAGCTCGGCGGCGGTGGGGAGGAAGTCGGCGAGGTCGGTGACGAAGGCGGTGGACGAACCCGCTTCGACGAATCCGTCCCAGCGGACGATCAGGGGGACGCGGACGCCGCCCTCCCACAGGTCGCGTTTGCCGCCCCGCAGACCCCCGGTGGCGTCGAGTTGCAGGAGGCCTTGCAGGCCGACGCCGTCTTCGGGGGAGGGGCCGTTGTCGGAGGTGAAAATGACGATGGTGTTTTCAAAAAGGTTGGGACCTTCGCCGTTTCCGAAAGGATCTTCCATGCGGCGAAAGAGCGCGCCGAGACTGGCGTCCATGCGGGTGATCATGGCGGCGTGCTTTTTCGCCTTTTCGGAGAGGCCGGGGTGATCGGCGTAGACGCCGAGTCCGGCCGGGGCGATGATGTTTCCGTCCAAGTCGAGGAGCGGGCCGGTTTCGGCGATGGCGTCGACGTCGAAATGGGGGATCAGGTGATTGAGCTGCAAGTAGAACGGCTTGCCGCTTCCGGCGTGGTCGATGATATAACGTTCCGCGCGCTTGGCGATCAGGTCCATGGTGTAGGTGGCGTGGGTGTCTTCCGGCGTGTTGCCGGTATTCTCCAGCCAGAGGCCGTGGTCTGGTTGGTCACGGTATTTGAGTTCGGCCGGGGGTTCGGCGGTGGTCCAGAGCGAGTCGACCTGGTAGGAATGGGCGCGTCCGTGACTGAGGTAGCCGTAAAAATAATCATAGCCCTGGTTCTGGGGGAGAGTGTCGGGCCTTTGCACGGAAGGGTT
>PXDC01000083.1 GCA_003565135.1 Verrucomicrobiota bacterium | reverse complement strand
TCAAACTCTCCGATAATGAATATCAGAGAAGTTCTGAATCCTTGGATTCATGAACTACTTTCTTAAATAATTGATTTGATCGGGGGTCCCGATCAATCGCACAAATTAAATTTCAAAGAACCGGTTTTTCCCATGAGGGAAAGATTTCAATAAGAACAAAACACACAACCCGGGTCAACAGTTTTTTGAAAAAATTTGATTTTTTTCACGGCCGCTGACCCGACCTCTTCTCCCGACAAGCAGGAGAAAGACGATCAACCTCGCTTGTACGCCGAGGTTTGGCAAGACCTTTTTTTATTTTTTTTCAAAATCTCGCCGAACGCCGGTTTTCCCCCTCCAAATAGGGGCTCGACGACGCCGGTACCGGGGTCAAAACGTGGGGGCGTGACGGCCGAGCCGGGTTTTGTCTCTACCGCGAGGCAAACCGGACGAGGGCCTGACCGGGGGTTATATCCACGAAGCTCGGAAGTAATGAACCGCAGGGTGCGCCCCGAATCCGCGCCTGCGCGTACCTGAAAGTCCGTGACCAAGCGGATTGTGGGTCGCAACGCCGCGATGGCGGGATGTCGTTGACGCCCGGTTTTTGCGCCATCCGGCGACGAATTCAGGCTAAGTCTCCCTGTCCCGCAGGGAGGGCCGGAACCGGCGGCGTAACGCCTGGAGGCGCCCCGGCGGGGCCCATCCTATAACCGATTGTGCAACAAATTTATTTGAACAGGAGGGCCCCCTTCTGTTAATCCACTCTTCCGGCGGTGCAAGACGCCATGGGTGAAACCCGTCCGTTTCGCGCAACAATCAATTTCACGAAAGGAACAGCGTTGGACTTACAAGAAGTAAAGCAACTCATCGACCTGATGAAAGAGTCCGATCTCAACGAACTCGAGATCGAACAAAAGGACCTTAAGCTGCGGATTCGACGCGGCCCTTCCGGCCAGGTGACGACATCGACCGGCGCCGGCTCGCATCCGCCGGCCCTCCCGGGCGCCTCGCCGGAACAACTGGCCGCGCCGCAGAAAGGGGGCGAGGGAGCGGCGCAGAAGGACGAAGACGGCGTCATCTACGTCAAATCCCCCATGGTGGGGACGTTCTACCGATCGCCGTCGCCGGAAAGCCCCCCCTACGTCGAACCCGGTCAGAAGGTGACGGAATCGACCGTGGTGTGCATCATTGAAGCGATGAAGGTCATGAACGAGATTCATGCCGACGTCAAAGGCACCGTACTCGAGGTCCTCGTCGAAAGCGGGCAGCCGGTGGAGTACGGGGAACCTCTCTACAAGGTGAAAAAGGCCTGACCGGGAGCCGGAGATGCACCGGACCCCGGATTTCTCACCGACAGGGCCCGGGATCGCGCGCCCAACCGACCGCCAATCATCGTTTTTTCCATGATCCAGAAAGTCCTCATAGCCAACCGGGGGGAAATCGCCCTGCGAATCGTCCGCGCCTGCCGGGAACTGGGCATCAAGTCGCTGGCCGTTTATTCCGAAGCCGACGTCGAATCGCTTCATGTCCAGCTTGCCGATGAAGCGATCTGCATCGGCCCGGCTCCGAGCCTCCAAAGCTACCTGAAGGCCGACCGGATCATCAGTGCCGCGGAGATCGCCGACGTCGACGCCATCCACCCCGGCTACGGGTTTCTCTCGGAAAACGCGGATTTCGCCGAACAGTGCGAGACGTGCAACATCAAGTTCATCGGCCCGAGCCCGAATGCGATCCGCATGATGGGTGACAAGGCCACCGCCCGCGAAACGGTGCGGAAGGCCGGGGTTCCGATCACCCCGGGCAGCGACGGACCCATCGATTCCGAGGCGGAGGCGCTGAAGGTGGCCAAAAAAATCGGGTATCCGGTCATCATCAAGGCGGTGGCCGGCGGGGGCGGGCGCGGCATGCGGATCGCCCACAACGACGTCACCTTCGCCCGCGAATTCAACCAGGCCCGCAACGAAGCGGAAAAGGTTTTCGGCAATGCCGCGGTGTACATCGAAAGGTACCTCCAGAACCCGCGTCATATCGAGTTCCAGATCCTGGCCGACTCCCACGGCAAAGTGCTCCACCTGGGCGAACGGGACTGTTCGGTCCAGCGGCGCAACCAGAAGCTGATCGAGGAAGCGCCTTCGCCCTTTTTAACGCCGGACCTGCGCAAAAAGATGGGCCGGGCAGCCGTGCGGGCGGCCCAGGCGGCGAACTACGAAAACGCCGGTACCATCGAGTTCCTGGTGGACAAGGACGGCAATTACTTCTTCATCGAGATGAACACCCGGATTCAGGTGGAGCACCCGGTGACCGAGGAAGTGACCGGAATCGACCTGATCAAAGAGCAGCTTCGCGTGGCATCCGGCGAAAAACTCGGTTTTGACCAGCGCAACATCACCTTTACCAAACACGCTATCGAATGCCGTATCAACGCCGAGGATCCGGCGCGCAATTTCACTCCCTCGCCCGGTGTGATCGACCTGTACTACTCCCCGGGGGGCCACGGCGTGCGGGTTGACTCCCACGCCTACGGCGGCTACCGGATCCCGTCCCATTACGACAGCATGATCGCCAAACTCATTACCTACGGGGCGAACCGAAACCTCGCCATCGACCGCATGTACCGGGCGCTGAGCGAATACCTTATCCGCGGTGTTAAAACCACGATCCCGTTTTCCAAGGCGATTATGAGCGATCCCGTTTTCCGCCAGGGCCTGGCCACCACCGGATATGTCGAGGAATTCTTGCATCGTTCCCCGTCCGACCTATTATTAAAGTAACGCCGAACCCATCATGTCGAACCACGACGTCACTCCCGAAAGCATCGAAGACCAGAATTCACTGGGTGAAATCAAGATCAACCACTCGGTGGTCGCCAGTATCGTCCGGCTGGCCGCGCTGGAAATCGAGGGGGTCAGCGCGGTGGGCGGCAGTTTTGTGGACGGGATCGCGGAGATTTTCTCCAAAAAGGAATCCGACCGCGGCGTCCGGGTCAGCGAGGATGAACACGGTTATTACGTCATCGAGATCCGCCTCCTGATGGAATTCGGGGCCGAGCTGGCCAAGACCGCTTACAACGTCCAGGTCGCGGTACGCGACCGCCTCAACCAAATGACGGGGAAACAGGTCTCCCGGGTCAACGTCGTGATCGACGGGGTCAAGGTACCCGAAGAAAAGAGCCCGCCCCCCCCGGAAACCTCCTGGCCGAAAGCACCGGCAACGGATTGATCTCCCCGACCTATGACCGAGAACGACCCGATCCAGCCCGATCCGCTCGCCCTGTTCACCGACCCGGTTTTTTATTACGGGATTGGCGTGGGGGCGGCGCTGTTTCTGCTCGTTTTTCTGGCCGTCTGGGCGTTCCGTCGCCAGCCCGACACCATTTCCGCCTTCGACAGTGAAAACGGCCACGTTACGGTCTCCCGAAGGGCCCTGCAGGAGCTGATCCAGGGTTGCTGCGAACGGGTTAACGACGTGGGCCGCGCCAAAGCAAAAGTAAGTACACGCGGGGGCATCATCAACACCCACGTCCGCCTGCGGCTCAATTCCAACGGTAAACTCAGCAGCATTTCGGGTTACCTCCAGGAGCAAATCAGCGAGGTGGTGAAACAGAACCTCGCCATCGAATCGATGGGCAACATCGACATCGTGGTGGTCGGCATCCTTCCCGAGCACGCCGAGGGCGGCACCGGAGGAAAAGACAACGAAGGGCAGTCGAAGCTTTAGCGAGGCAGGCCCGGATCACCCGATTTCGATCCGGGCCGCTTCGGTAGCCGACTCCCCCTGGTCGTCGTGCCAGTGAAAAGCGAGCTCACCGGATGTGTCCGGCGCGACGGGAAACCGCAGGTAGGGATTGGCCGAGATCGCCCGGTACAGCCGCACCCGGACCACCGGCGTTCCCTCAAATTCGGCCCGAAACTCCTTGATGATCCGCTCCGGAATCGTCCGTCCCTGCCGGTCTTCACGCAATCCCGTTTCCATGGGGTGATCGATCAGGGTTCGTACATCGCCGACCTCGCCGCTTCGCAATCTCGGGGGCACCCGGATCCGGGTCCTCATGAGGGAGTCGAAATCGTAGGTCCCGTCCTGACTGAGGCATCCGCTCACCGTCACCCGGACATCCCGGTGTCCGGCCAGCCATCGACCGCCGCTGGTACGGGCCAGCGCCAGCACGGTTTGTGACTGATTGAGGCGAATCCGGGTCGACAGCCGCGCCCGGCCCGCCAGGGGACCGAAATAGACATCGGCAATTTCCGGAGTCGGATTTCCCAATGCGTACAAATAAAGCGCCTCGACGTAATCCTCCTCGCTCATGGGATGCTCGATGTCCACGGTCAGCGGCACGGCACTGCCGTCCTGGGTCACTCCCGGCAGATCCAGGCGGATGGCCCCCGGCTCGGGCCGGGCTCCGTCCAGGCGCTCGCGGGCCGCGTCCAGCCGCTCCCAGACAGCCCTTCCGCCGGATTCGCCGAGAAGGGCTCCCCGGCCCAGCAGCCAGGCACCGGCAGCGCCCACCGCCAGCGCCCGCAACGCGCGGCGACGGCCCGGATTCAATGGCGCACCCCGGGCTTCATGTCCTGTCGTTTCCTGTGTCTTCAAATCAATTCCTTTCATGTTCACCCGAACTCCCTCCGGCAACCTTCATTTCTGACCGACCGGCTCCCTACCGTCATTGTTCCCGCACCCGCAACGGCCCGCGCGCGGCAATTCCGGCCCCCGCCAGGATGCCCCCCGCGGCCAGGAACGACGGCAGGGCCAGCGTGCCCAATCCGGTCAATCCCTGACCCACGGAACATCCCAGCGCCAGGGCGCCGCCGACGCCCATCGTAATGCCGCCGGTCACCGCGTGCAGGAGCTCCCGCGGATTGCGGAAGCCGCGCAGCTCAAAACTGCCGGTCGCCAGGGCGGTGACCAGGGATCCCAGCAACACCCCCGCGACCACGGTCACACCGAACTGCGCCCGAATTCCGGTCGACAGCATGAGGTACTGAATGGCGTCGCCGATCGGGGCGACAAAGGTAAGGCTCTCCAGGCGGACGGGATCAAAATCGTCCGCTCCCAGCATTCCGGTCACCAGCCATCCCGCCACCGGCAGTGTTCCGATCAAAACCGACGCCGCGACCAGCCACGGATAGCGGCGCAAACCCATGGGAAAGAGGGCGTACGCGGCCAGGGCCAGAGAAATGATGGCGGCCGGAAGGCCGATGCTGACCAGGGCGCCCCCGCCCCACGATTCGAGCAACCCGGGAAGACTCGGAGCCGGCAACTCGGGGACCACCGTGGTCGCTTCCACCAGGGCCAACCGTCGCGTGGCGAGCAGACCGGTCAGGGCGGCCGACGCCGAGATTCCCAGCGAAAGCAAAACCACCAGCGAGCGCAGGTTGCCATCGGCCAAAAGGACCAGCGCCCGGGAGCCGCAGCCCCGCGCCAGCATCATCCCGTAACCGAACACCATTCCCCCCAACGGGACCAGCAGCCAGGAGAACCCGCGCTGCAGGTAGATCGAATCCCCCAGATCGACCAGGCCGAGTGCCGCGACCAGTTGGGTTCCGGCAACCGCCACGGCCACCGCCAGCAGGAACGCGGCCGCCCGCCGCGGTTGCCCGTCGCGCCACCATTCGCGCAAGCCTCCGGTCAGGCAGAACTCCGACCGTTGGGCGACGGCCCCGAAAACCAGCCCAATAGCAAAGCCCCCCCAGAGGACCCGGTGCACGTGCGTCAGGGAATCATCCATCGAGTTGATCAACCGGTCGGGCGGCTTCCCCAGACATCCTGAGTGATACCCGCGTACCACGCCTCGGCGAAACGGGCTTCATTGCGCCGGAACTCGGCGTTGGCCCCGGAGGGACTCACACCGCCCGATCCGGGAACTTCACGCAATTCTCCGTCGGTCACTTCATAAACATTGGCCACGGTGATGCCCCAGTCCGGTGCGATCACGCTGTAACAGGTGTTCATCCAGGTCGGCCGGGGCGCCTCGCGCCCGTCGAGATCGGCCAGAATCGCGGCGGCGGCCACTTTCCCCTGGTTGTTCGCGACAAAACCGGATTTCGGCATGGGCGCGGCCTGGGTGGCGTCGCCGATGACGTAAACCCCCGGCACTTTCCGTGACTGAAAGGTTTCCGGCTCCACCGGCACCCAGCCGGAATCGTCGGTGACACCGGCGCGGTGAGCGATGACACCGGCCTTCTGCGGCGGCACCACGTTCAGCAAAGAGGCGCGGTGAATCGTGCCGAACTCGGTTTCCACCTCCAGCCGGTCCGCGTCCACCCGGATGACCCGGCCGTCGTCGGACAGCCCCACCCATTCGATCATGTCGCCGTAATGCTCCGCCCAGCCCTCCATGAAGAGGCCCTGCTTGGAAAAATTGTCCTTCGCGTCCAAGAGAAGCACCTTCGACCGGGGTTTGTGGGTTTTCAGGTAGTGCGCGATCATGCTCACCCGTTCGTAGGGGCCCGGGGGACAGCGAAACGGGTTCTCCGGCGCGACCAGGACAAACGTTCCCCCGTCCTCCATGGCCTCGAGCTGCCGGCGGAGGAGATGGGTCTGCGGCCCGGCCTTCCACGCATGGGGCGCTTTTTCGGCGGCCGCCTCATCGTACCCCTCCAGCGCCCCCCAGCGTATATCGATCCCGGGCGAGAGAACAAGCCGGTCCCAGGAGAGTTCGCCGCCGCCGGAGAGCTTCAACCGGCGACCGTCCACATCGACGTCCTCGGCCCGTTCGTGAACCACGCGCACCCCGAAGGTCTCTCCCAGTTCCCGGTAGTCATGCCCCAGCGACTCGAAATCCCGCAGGCCCCCGAGATACAGGTTTGTGAACGGACAGGTGTAGTACCGGCGGGCCGGTTCGACCAGGGTGACGTCGAGGTCCGGCCGGAGCATTTTCAGGTACTTGGCGGCGGTCGCACCACCAAAACCGCCACCGACCACGGCGACGCGGGCCGCCGGCGGGCGCGCGGCATAAACCGGCAGTCCGCTCGCGGCCGCCAGGCCCCCGAACCCGAAGAGTCCCATGCGTTTCAGCGCCTGCCGGCGTGTAATGGATGTTCCAGGCATAATGAATGATTTCCCGTCGTTACTCATTTCCGTTCCAGCGACGCGAAGTACGCCGCCACCGCCCGCAGTTCCTCGTCTTCGTAACCCCGGGTCAACCGCGGCATCACCGTGGCGCCCGGAACTTCGTCGCGCTTGAACGCCAGCAGCTGCGCCTCGAGCACGGCCTGCGGATTGCCGGCCAGCGGCGGAATTTCGGTCTGCAGTTGCCCCCCGGTCCCGTGACAGGCGGCACACGTCCGGGCGATGGCCTCGACCCGTTCGGGCCCGATCACCTCATCCTCCGCCGGCTCCGAGGAGACTCCCGTGCTCCAGGCGAAAGCCAGGACCGCCCCGACAGCGACAACAATAAGCAATATCAATTCACGCACGGCTCTACTTCTTTCCTTTTCTCGAAACTGAAGGCCGACCCCTGCCCGATCAGCCGGGACGTTCGACATTGGGATCGTTAAAAATACAGGTGCAATGGAATTCCCCGCCGGCGGAAAGTCAAGTTAATTAGGCAAGATACATGGGTTAAGGCACGGGACTTGTTTTTCCCCGTTTTTGCGCTCGCCTCGCCGCGCGTTACCCTATGATTCTGCCGGTTGGAATACCATGCCGAACCTGTCGCCAGCTCGCTTCTACGCCATCCTCGACACCGGTTACGTGGCGCCGGAAAAGTGGGAGGAAACCTGTCGCCGACTGATCTCCGGCGGCGCGGATCTCGTGCAAATCCGCGCAAAAACCGAGAGCCGGGACGAGCGCCGGTGCCTGCTGGACAGGATCCTGCCCCTGTTCCCGGAAAACCCGGGTGCGCCGTCGCGCCCCTGGCTGATCGTCAACGACGACCTCGACCTCTGCCTGGAATACCCCGGTCTGGGACTGCACGTCGGCCAGGACGACCTCCCGGTGGCGGAAGCCCGCCGCCGCCTCGGATCCGACCGCATCCTCGGTCTGTCCACGCACTCAATCGAACAGGCGGAGGGGGCGATCGCCCTCGCCTCCCAACTCTCCTACTTCGCCGTCGGCCCGGTCTACGCCACCCCCACCAAACCCACCTACGGTTCGGTCGGGCTCGAGCTGGTGCGGGCGGTGAGCGCGCTGAAGCCCCCGCTTCCCTTCTTTGCCATCGGCGGCATCAAACGTACGAACGTGCGGGACGTTGTGGCCGCGGGCGCCGAGCGCATCGTGGTCGTTTCCGACGTTCTGTGCGACCCGAATCCGGACGAAGCCGTGCGCGCCTTCCGCGAACAGCTCTGACCGGAACACGCTGCGGACGGGCCGGTTTCCCGTTACGGCCGATGAACCGCCCTGCGGCCGGCGGTCGCAGGGCGAACGGTTTCCCCGGGATTCCAAATGCCGTCGACGAGCAGCGTATTCGGATGATTGGAAATGCCGTATTGCCCGCGTTGAACCAGCCCGACCAAGACATCGGCCGCGCGCTCCCCAAGGAGTTCCGCCCGCTCGTGCACGCCGGTTAGGGGTTCGCCCGGTTCCGGCGATCCCAGCGCGACAAGCCCGACGTCCCCGGGAACCGTGTACCCCGCCGACTCCAGCCAGCGCAGCAACAGGAGCGCAGACGAAGCAATAATCACCTCCGGCCGGTTCTCATTCATCCACCGGGTCACCGCCTCCGCCGTCCACCTTCGGGCAATCAGCGGCGGCAGGGCCACAATTCCCGGCAGTTCGCGCTGCTGCACCAGGTACGACGCCAACCAGCGGTACTGCACCCGCGCCGACGCGGTGGCGCTCAGGGCGAGGCCGATCCGGCGGTAGCCGAGCCGGTGACACTCCCGCACGGCCGTGCGCATGGAACTGAAGTGGTCGTTGGCCACACGGTGGATGGGCGGCGCGTTGAGGGTGAACCCGAAACCGGCCACACAGAACCACTCCCACACCAGCTCAAGGGGCGCCCCGGCCCGCGGCAGCGGCGCCAGCAGGACTCCCTGCACCGAACGCTGGTGCAACGACCGGCTGACCTCACGACCCGCCCCTTTCCCGGGGGGCACCCACATCTCCTCAAGCACGAACCCTTTCTCTTCCGCCCGACGCCGTGCGCCGGCAAAGTACTGCGCGAAAATCCGGCTCTTGCGCCGCCATCCCTGCGGAGAGGGAAACGCGGTCACAAACGCGAGCACCGGATCCTGGCCGGGCAGCCGCCCCCTCCGCCGGGCCTGCATCAGGCGGGAAACAAAGGGGTTGGCGCGAAATCCGAGGCGCTCGGCCTCCCGCAGCACCCGCACCCGCGTCTTTTCCGCCACCGCCGGGCTCCCCCGGAGGCTCAGTGAAACGGTGGAGACGTGGAGCCCGACCCGCCGGGAAAACTCCCGCATGGACAGGATTCGCGACGCCCCCTCCGGCGGCGCGTCGACCGCCGTTCGGGGGCCGCCACCGCCCTCGCCGCGGAGGGTGTTGCCCGGGCACCAGAGGCCCCCGACCACGAGCGTGTTGGGGAACTGCGGCACCCCGCATTCGTTGCGCTCGATCGAGCCGACCAGCAGGTCGACCGCGCGGGCGCCGAGGCGGGGCCGGTTCTGGAAGATTCCGGTCACCGGACTGTCGGGAGCGGCGCAATCGAGCGAGACGACTCCCAGGTCCCCGGGCACCGCCCGCCCCCGGCTCGTCAAACGCTCGACCATCGTCCCCCCCCACGGAGTAATGAGCAACTCCGGCCGTTGCTTCCCGATCCACGCGGACAGCGCGCGGTCGCTCAGTTCGCCCACCAGGAGGGGTTCGAGCCGGTCGAGGTCCGTCCGGTTCTCCTGTTCCATGAGGTAGGCGGCCAGCCATCGCCGGTCCACCCGGGCGTCCGCGTGACCGGTCATCGCGAGCCCGATTCGCCGGTAACCGAGTTCGTAACACCGCTCCATTGCCGTCACGATCACCTGGAACGCGTCGCACGAGACGCGGTTGAGGCCGGGCGCCTCGAGTGTGAAACCGAGGGCGACGACCGGAAACCGCTCCCAGGGGAAGTCGAGGGTCTTCCATCCCTCGGGCAGGGGGGCGACCAGGAGACCGGCAACATTCCGGGCGTAGAGGATTTCCCCCAGCCGACGGGCCGAGGCACGGGAATCGGGGATGGAAAACCGGTCAACCCGGTAGCCGCGTTCCCGGGCGCGTGTGCTCACTCCCTGAAAATACGCCTCGGCGATGTCAAATTCGCCTGCGGACGCTTTAGCCGTTCGCGGCTCGGCGGTGACAAAGGCCAATACCGGGCTCGAAGCCGGGAGCTTTCCCTTTCGCCGGCTGCTCATGTGAGCGGAGATGTAGGGGCTTTTTCGATACCCCAACCGCTCCGCCGCCCCGAGCACGCGGCGGCGGGTGCTTTCCGGGATCTGGGGACTGCGCTTGAAAACAAGCGACACCGTCGCCACGGTCACCCCCGTTTCGCGGGAGATGTCTTTCATCGTCACCGGCTTGCCGGTGGCAGGGCACTGGGACTTGGATTTCACCGGGAGGGCTGGCCGGACGCCAACGCCATTCATCTCATCCCACAACGCCCCGACCCGTCAAGGCCCGGGGAGGAATACCCCGGGCCCTCAGCCGCGGGCGGAACGGCTTCAATTCGCGGTAACCCGGACCCTGAGGAACGCGCTCTCCTCGTCGCCGTCGAGGACGGCCTGGACCGTCACCCGGTTAAACTCGCCTCCCGAAACCGGTTCGACATCGACCTCCTCCACGTATTCGGGCCCGCCGTTCCAGACCGCCAGGTCCATGGAGGCTTCCGGAACGTAGTTTATGTCGACGGCATCGATCCGCTCGAGGTAAGTCAGACGCAGTATTCCGTCGACGACCTCGGATTCGACCAGGTCCCCGATACTCGCCGGCGTAAAGGGATCCAGGCCGAAGGCGTACTTGAGCAGATTGGCCACCCCGTCGCCCGCCGGCGCCGCCCCCGGCCCGCCGATGGCCGGATCGTCGCGTTCGGTCTCCGTAAAATGCTCCTCCTGCCAGGAGGCGAAGGTGACCCCGTCCGGGTCCGGGTCGTCACCCAGCGTCACCGAGAAGTTGTGGAAATCGTAGGCCGGGGGTGATAAGTCATCGTACCGGTCCCGGAAAAAGAATCCGAAGACGTTCCCGTCGTAGGCGGGTTCGTCGATGACCGTCGAGAGTGTCTGCGAATGTCCCTCGTCGTCGGTGAACGTATAGCTGAGTTCCAACCGCCCGAGGTCGTCGTAAACCCCGGAAGCTTCGATGCGATAGGTGATGGGATCGTCGCGGTAGGCCCCGTCCCAGTTTTCCCTGACGATGATCCCGCCGGGCTGGTCGTTGAGGCGCAGCTGTCCCCGCATCAGCAGCATTTTGTAAAAGCCTTCACCGGGCGAGAAGGGATCCTCGAGGTTGTGCGGGCCGCCGAGTGCCAGAAACCCGAAACGCTCCCAGTCCCCGCCACCGTAACGCACCTGGGTCACCTCGGTTTCCAGAAAAAAGTCCTGGCCCGGCCGGTAGTTTTCCACCACGACCACCCCCGCGCTGTCGGTCCAGCTCAAATCCGGATCGTCCGGGCTTCCGGCGACCGAAGCAAAACGGATGGCGTCCTCCTCTTCGCTCCAGTCCTGCGGACGTTCCGCCAGGAGCAGCGGCCCGAGTCCCACCTGCCCTTCTCCCGTTCCGAAATCGAGCGAAAACGGCGCCGGCAGCGGTTCGTAATCGACGATCCAGGACTCGAGCATCGCGAAATCGCGGAAGTCCCAGACCGCGCCGTCACCGGCCGTGTGCCGCGCGCCGAACCCGAACCGGTTCTTCCCGTCCAATGGTCCCGGGATGGTTGCCGTCACCGCGGCGGATTCCTGGTTCCCGCCGATAAGCCGGGCTGTAATCTCGAGGTCTCCCTCGTCAAAAACACCTTGAACGACAAACGCGTAGGTTTCCCCGACGACCGCATCCGGCGGGTCCTCGACGGTTTCGAACGCGGTCTCCGCGATTACGTCACCGTCCATCCCCTGCCGAACCGCGATCCGCGGACTACCCTCAGGATCGGGATGCCATTGCACGGTATAAAAGGTCTCGTCCGCCTTCGCATCGAACCCCTCCTCATCCCCGAGCAGAACCAGTCCGACCCGTGCTTCATTCGCACCGGCGGCGAGGTCCTCCAGCGTCAGGCTCACACGCAGGGCGAACGCATCACCGGGCTCGAAATTGAGCACCCGCGTGGTGTTGAGGGAGTTGTGCGCCTCCGCCAGGCCGGTGGCGAGCCGGAGGGAGCTTTCCTCCAGCGACCAGTCATCGGGAAGGTTACGGACAAAATCGGTGGCCTCGTCCCGGCCGTCGTCCGTGCCGAACGCATAATAGAACGGCCACGACACGGTGGGATCCGGCAGGTCGGGATCGGGCTCCTCGCCGAGCTCAACCGAGAGGAAGGCGTAATCATAAGCGGGCGGAGCGCCGTCGTAATAGCGATCCCGGCCGAAGAACCCGAAGAGATGGCCTTCGTGGGGCTGGTCGATCGGACCGGTCGAAACCGTTTGCGAATGCCCCGTGTTGTCGGTCACCGAAAGGCTCAGAACCAGCCGCCCCAGTTCGTCGAATTCGCCCGAAGCCTCCATCTGGTAAACCGCGCCGTTTTCATGAACCCCGTCCCAGTCTTCGCGCGCAATGATGCCGACGCCGTGATCGATGAGACGGATTTCGCCGCGCATCATCAGGAGTTTATAGCCGACGCTGTTCTGTGAAAAGGGCTCTTCGAGGCTGTGGGGACCACCGAGCACCCCGAACCCGAAACGCTGCCAGCCGTCGGTCCAGCCGGATTCTCCCATCTCTTCCATGGTCACCTCGGTGGCCAGGAAAAAATCCTGCCGCGGGAGGTAGTTCTCCACCACGGCCACCGCGGCGCTGTTCGTCCAGCTCAGGTCCGGTTCGTCCGGGTCTCCCGCCCGCGAGGCGTAACGGAGGGCGTCGTTCTGAACGCTCCAATCCTGAAGCCGTTCCGGTACCAGGAGCGGCTCCAGGCCGGTCTGATCGCCGCCGGTGCCGAAGTCGAGCGTGAACGGCGCCTCCAGGGAAACGTAATCGACGAGCCACGTTTCATCGAACCAGTTGAATGCGTGGAAATCCCAGGCCGGGTTTTCCGCGGCCCGTTGCCGCCCGCCAAAGCCGAAGCGATTGCCGTCGGGAGCCGGCATCGTCCCCGACACCTCGGCGCGTCCGCCGACCCCGTCCGTCAGGATCCCCCGAAAAACAAGTTCCCCGACCTGGTTGAATTCGCCGCGGAACAGGAACCCGTACCGCACGCCGATTCCCGCGGATGGATCCGACGGCGATGGCGCCAGCGGCGGATTGTCGAGTTCGGCAAAATCCGTCTCGGCGATCACCTCGCCGTTCATCCCCTGCCGGACTGCGATGCCGGCCCCGTCGGTGCCGTTCGGGGTCCATTGGAATGTGTAATAGGTTTCATCGTTGTCCGGGTCGAAAACGTCCCGATCCTGATCGCCGAAGAGAACCATCGCCACCCGGTTTTCGGAGGCGGCGCCGGCATCGAAATCCGTCAGGGTGACCGGCATGTCGAGGAGAAACTCATCCTCCGGCGAAAAATTGATCACGCGGGTGGTGGCAAGGGAATTCCGGTAGTCGCTCTCCGACGTCGCCAGTCGCAGCGATTCACCCTCCAGCGACCAGTCCTCATCGGCCTGGAACGCGAAACTGTCGCCGCTGTCGCGATCACCGTCAGAGCCAAACGCGAAACGAAACGGACGCTCGACCAGGGGATCCTCCACGACGGGGCCCGGCTCGTCTCCGACAGCCATCGCCAGGCTCAGGAAATCGACCTCGGGATCCCCGCTCGGCTCACTTTCCAGGTGTCCGCCGAAACCAAAGAGATTTCCTTCGGCCGGTTCGACGATCCAGGCCGAAAGGCTTTGGGAATAGCCGCTCTGATCGGTCAGCGAAAAAATGAGTTCCAGGGCGCCGGTCTCGTCATAGATTCCGTCCGCCACAAGTTCATAAATCTCTCCGATGCCTTCCGTCGCACCGTCCTCGCTCGGGTGCCGCCCCTGCCACACGGCGTCGGCCAGGACCGGACCGTCGAATCCCTCCCGGATCTCGATGACCGAGGTGGTCATATCGACCGCGGGAGACCACGTCAGGGCGTAAAAGGTGCCGCCGACGGTATCGAACTCGTCATCCGGCGGGGCGTGCGGACCGCCCAGAACGGCCAAGCCCACCCGGTCGTTCCCGTTGGGTTGCACGTACTGCGACGGCCGGAGTTCGGCTGCCAGGGTGAAATCCTGCCTGGAGAGATAATTTTCGACCGACGCCATGGCACTGGCATGCCCGACGGTGAAGCTCAAACTGTCCGAGCCGAGGGAGAACGGGTCATCAGAGGGAGTCGTCAACAGAGCTTCTCCGCTGTCCCGTCCCTCCCCGGTCCCGAAATCCAGGGCAAAGGGAGCCTCGAAGCCCTCGAAGTCCGCCATCGGCGGTTCGTAATCACCCGGAACCGGAAGGACCGGATTGTCCTGCAGGTAGGCGATCTCGTCGCCGCTCAATTTCCGGTCCCAGATCGCGACATCGTCGATCCACCCCTCCCAGTTGCGGCCGCCGGCGCGGTGGGCGCCAATCACCAGCCCGTCGGTCGGGGAGAGCTGGGTGGCGTCGTCACGTAAATCGAGCGTTCCCATGGACTCCCCGTCGAGAAAGGCTTCCAGCGTCCGCGTGTCGGCGTCAAAGGTAACGGCGATGTGGCGCCATTCCCGGTGATTCCCCGAAGCAAACGACATATTGGGCGTCCCGCCGTCGTCGCCGTCGTCATGGGTGAATACCTGCCCGCGGTCCTCGTCGTCGATGAGACGCAATCCGTACGAGATGGACCAGTTGGGTGCGGTCTCAATCACCGCATAGCGGTCGCCGCCGGCAATCCCGTCGATATCCAGGTAATACCAGGCGGCGTAGGTATGATCCTGATCGGTCGGGAGGGAAAAGTTGCCGATCTCGACATACTGCCCGTGTTGCCGGGAAAGACGCACCGAAGCCGTATCAAACCGCGACCGCCAGGGGTCGATAGAGGCGCCCGCAATCGGGGTGCCGTCGTACTGGGAGCCCCCCGCGGTGGCCGAAAAATCGCTGTTGAACGACCAATAGGCGGCCGGGTCGTCCGGGGCGTCTTCGGCATGGGCATTCGGAGCCCAAAGTAACGC
This sequence comes from Verrucomicrobiota bacterium, assembly GCA_003565135.1. Taxonomy (GTDB): domain Bacteria; phylum Verrucomicrobiota; class Verrucomicrobiia; order Opitutales; family T3Sed10-336; genus PXDC01. Next base: position 2,408 of record PXDC01000083.1, on the reverse strand, counting down.
CGCCGATGCCAGCAGTATCCCGGCCGAAACGGTTTCCCGGAGCAGACGCCCCGGGCTTTTCCGGACGGCCCCGGTCATGGGGGGCTGGAGGTCGCGATCGGTGGGCTCTGGAACGGAGGGTAATTTACGGTGCATCATTCTTTGTGGGTTTCTGCGCGGATTGAAGGGTTGTTTTGCGAGGGTGTCGAGGGATGTCCCCGGGACGGGGCACTAGTTGGTCGAAGGAAAATCGATCGTCCGGTCGGGATTCTCGAGATGCCCGCCGGTAAAGCCCAGTTCGCTCAGACGCCGGGCATCCGCCGTCTCCACGTGGCCGTCGAGAAAGAACAGGTTGGCCCGTTCGTTATGGCGCAGGTGAATCGATCCGCGACCGCCGGGACCGCGTTCGTCGATCCGGAACCGCGGCCGCCAGCCGTCGGGCGCCCGGTATATCGAGTCGCCCAGAAACCAGTAGTGCGAAGGGGTGTGGACATGGTCGATGTCGATCCGCCATTGATTGACCGGCGGCGGTTCCCCGAAACCGCGCGGTATGGAGGCCCCGTCGATCGCCACCCCGTACTGTTCGTCGATCATGTTCATGCCGTAAACCCGCCAGGCCCAGCTGCCGGAGTTCGGGTTTCCCTGGTGGGCGTAGATATCGGTGAGGAGATGGTCCTGCGAGGGACAGAAAAACATTTCCCGCGCTCCTTGGTACCCGGAATCCTCGACCTGGGACGCCCAGGCGAGACCGCCGGAGCTGGTCCCTCCACGGTGAAAGACCTGCAGGACACCGTCGTTTTCATTTGCCAGGGTAATGAGGGCGTGGCCGCTCTGGCGAATATTGGAGGTGCACTGGGCTGTCCGGGCGCTCTCGCGCACCGTGCGCGTCACCGGTATGATAATGGCGGCAAGAATGCCGATAATGGCGATCACCGTCAGGAGCTCGATCAATGTGAAACCGGTTGCCCGGGTTCCGGGCTGTCCGAGGACCACCGTGTTGCCAGGCTGAGGTTGGGTTTTCATAAAAGCATGCCGGGTTGAACACTTTGAGGACCAGGCGGGTAACTCCGTCGTGAGCTCGATTGCCGCCAAGCAGCGCTCGCAATTTTCTGCACGGGGTTTCCCTCCTTTCAGGAATCGAAGAACACCCTCCGGAAAACCACGGAGAGAATCAACGCCACCGTTACTTGAATTGTTGAAATAACGAGCGAAGTGCGCCTGTCCCGGGGTGGCCGATTCGGTCGACGGACCGGGGGGCGTCCGCTTCGTCGCCGTGCGGGCGCGGATACTCCCTCAATTTTAGCCTTGAGAAACCGGTTGTTCTCCCATGATTTTTCCCGCATAGCCCTATGCTTAAAAAAACCGTCGCTCCGCTTGCCGTTTTTCTCGGCTGCTCCATAACGTTTCCGTCGGTGATCGAAGGCGGCCCATCCCCGGACACCGACCCGGCCGGCGAGCCGGTCCGGGCGTTGCGGGAGGACCTCACGGTCACCATCCCGGGCGACTACGGCACCTTGCAGGAGGCGGTGGACGCCCTGAGCGGCACCGTTCGCCCTCACGCCGGCGCAAAGATCGTTCTCCAAATCGAATCCGGACACCGTCCCTCAAAAGGGATTGGGATCGAGGGGGGCGATTTCGGGCATTTCCACATCCGCAGCGAGGACGAGGTGGTCCGGGTGGCCGAGGACTTCGAGGGCGACTTCCTTCGCGGCACCTACGCCCGCCTCCCCGTGCTCGACGCGCTGATCGACATGGAGGGGCGCGGCGGCGACGGCGTGCACGCCCGCGAATCCTCGTCGGCCCGGATCCTTGAGGGCGCCGGCATCCGCAATGCGGGCCAGAACGGCGTCTTCGGCTGGGTCAGCGCGATCTACATGGAGCACAGCATTGTCACGGGCTCCGCCATAGACAACCTTCGCGTATCCACATCGCACGTACACGCCCGCTTCAGCGACATCTCCTCGGCCGGCCGCAACAACGTCCGCGCCAGTTACGGATCGAGCGTGCGGGCGACGTTCTGCGACCTGAGCAATGCCGGCTCGAGGGGTGTCTACGCGGTGCGCTCGCGGGTCATCGCCGAGGCCTCCGACATCACCGGCGCCGGGCAGTACGCCGTGTTCTCCAACCGCGGCAGCACCGTCCACCTCACCTACAACCACGGTCCCACCGATCTCTCCGGTGCCGGCGACCGCGGCATCTTCGTCACCAACGCCAGCACCGTGGAGGGCCAGCAAGTGATCATCCACAACGCCCGCAACGAGGGCGTGCGGGCGCAGCAGCATTCGACTGTGTCGATCCGCGAAGCCGACATCCGCGGCTGTGGTGTGGCGATCGTCTCCACCGGCGGTTCGCGGGTGGAAATCCTCAACGGCGCCGTTCGCGACTCCCGGGACGGCCCGGATCTCGTTGTCACCAACGGGGGCGTTCTG
>PXDC01000294.1 GCA_003565135.1 Verrucomicrobiota bacterium | reverse complement strand
TAAGTCTATTTCTTCTCAGGTTCTTGTTGAGGAGGCTTTGATGAAAAATATTGCTGTTGCTGTTTTTGATCCAACGGCTCAGTGGTCTGGTATGCTTAGAAAGTGTGATGATAAGGGGATGTTTAAGTATTATCCTAATTTTAAGATGAAGCCGACTGATGCGAGGGCGTTTCCTGGTAGTATTAGGATGATTTCTGATTATCGTGAGATTATTGATTTGGATAAGTATATGGCTCCTGGTCAGATTCAGATTTTTGCGATGAATAAGCTTGAGCCTAAGGATATTGATAGTTTTGTTGCGAATGTTATCAGGCAGATTTTTAAGTCAGATCCTAAGGAGAGTCCTGAGTTAAAGTATTTGATTGTTTTTGATGAGGTTCATCGTTTGCTTGCAAAGTTTGGTGGTAGTGGGGAGGGTTTTTTGCAGATTGAGAGGGCTTGTCGTGAATTTCGTAAGTGGGGTATTGGTGTGTTACTTGTTAGTCAGGTTTTGAGTGATTTTGTTGGTGAGATTAAGGCGAATATTAATACTGAGCTTCAGATGAGGACTATTGAGGAGACTGATTTGGAGAGGATTCGGACTAAGTATGGGCCTGAGTTTTTGAAGTCTTTGGTTAAGTCAGAGGTTGGTGTTGGTATGATTCAGAATGCAGAGTATAATCGTGGTAAGCCTTATTTTATTCAGTTTAGGCCAATTTTGCATAATACTAGGAGGCTTAGTGATGAGGAGTTAGAGAAGTATAATGTTTATAATGAAAAGGCTGAGGATTTGGAATTTCATATTGAGGAGTTGGAGAAGTTAAAGGTTGATGTTTTTGATTTGAAGATGGAGTTGAAGCTTGTTAAGGATAAGATTATGATTGGTAATTTTTCTGTTGTTGATATTTATTTGCAGGGTCTTGAGCCGAGGGTTAAAAAGCAATGGGAGAAGTTGGGTAAGACTCCGCCTAAAAGAGAGAAGAAGCTTGCTAATTTAGCTGAGATTAAGGCGTCTGTGGAGGAGGCAAAAAAAGAAAGGGAAAAGGCTGAAAAGGATGAGAAAAAAGAAGGTGGTGGTGGTGAAAATAAAGAAGGGACTGGGGAGAAGAAAGAGGGTGTTGAGAAAAAGAAAGAAAGTAGTGGTGAAAAGAAAGAGGGCGGAGAAGGAGGAGTTGAAAAGAAGTCTGGGGGGGGGGTAGATGAAAAAATAGTTAAAAGTAAAAAGCCTGTTAAAAGAATAGTTAAAAAAATTATTAAGAAGGTGGTGAAGAAATAAAATGTTTGGTAAAAAATTTAAGTCTTTTAAGCAAAGAAGAAATCTCTATTTTTTTTTGAAGAAGATTGATGATTCTTTTAAGTTTCCTTCTAAGGGTTTTAATAATGTTGATGATGAGGTTGTTGCTTTGAAGTATATTATTGTTTCAAAGTTAAAGGAAAAGGTTCTTGATTTAGAGAGGGCTTTTTATGAGAAGAAAAATAAAGGAGATCATAGTGGAATTAATTATGTTGGTCACAAAATCAAGAAACTTTTGCCTAAAATAAGGTTATTTGAGATTGATTTTAGTAAGGAAGAATTTAAAAAGATTTATGGGCTTATATTTAATATCGAAAAGGAGTTGAAAGATGTTTAATTTTTTTAAGAAAAAGGATGATGGTGAGGTTGGTTCACCTGAAGGGGAAGATGCTAATCCTGAGAATAATGAGAATGCCGAGGGGGGTGAGGAGGCGAAAAAAGAGGAAAAGTCGCTTAATGTTGGTGCTAGTGATGATGTGAAGGCGGATTTGGTTAAGATTGGTACTGAGATTGATAAGCTGAAGGCTGGGCAGGAGGCAATGCAAGAGGTTAGAAAATCTTTTAGTGATATGTTTACGAGGGTTAATGAGCAGATTGGGGAGCTTCGTTCTATGATTTTTGAGAGGGACAGGACTATTCAGACTTTGGAGTTGAAGGCTGTTAAGGCTAGTGATTTGGTTAGTTCTATTCAGCCAGAGAAGTTTATGTCTGAGTTGCAGAGGCAGGATGTTAAGGTTGAGGCTTTGAAGGCTAATATTGAGAGTAATGAGGCTATTATGGATCAGATTATGGATGAGTTAAAGACTATTAGAAAGAAGATTGATTTTTTTAGAGGTATTGAGGAGATTGTTAAACTTGCTGAGGAGATTAAAACTGAGCTTATTGAGATTAAAAAGGTTGAGGGCAAGATTAATATTCAGACTGATAAGGTTGAGACTATTTATGCTGAGATGAGGAACAGGATTAAGGATTTGGATTCTTTTACTTCTGGTTTTCAGGAGCTTAAGGCTGGTATTGATCAGCATTTTAAGGATATTGATTTTTTGAAGGTTAAGGTTGCCGGGCTTGCTGATAAAGAAGAGGTTGATAAGGTTTTGGCAAAGGTTAATGAATATACAAAGGTTATTGGTGAGATTAAGAAGAAGTCTTCATTGTCAAGGGATTTAGAAAAGTTGCAGAGTCTTGTTGAGGGGATAAAGTAGTTTAAACAATTTCATAATAAAGAAAGACTTCTGTTTGTTCGCTTTGATAGTATTCTCTTAGTTTTGAGGGGATTGTTATTTCATAATCATAGATTCCGTATTTTCCTTGTTTTTGTTGGTTTATTGTTGTTACAAATACTATGTCTTCTTTGTCGGTTGCATCAAAATTTTGGTTTGTGTTTTTTGTTGTGTCCCATAGTATTCCTGTTATGAAATTTCCTGAGGTTGTTGAGTTTATTATTGGAACATTGTTTATTTTATAGTTGAATAGGGTGATTGTTGTTGTTTGTTTTGGTGTTCCTGAGTTTGTGAATATGTTTTCTATTGAGTCATTGTATTGTGTCATTTCTAATATTATGTCTAGCTCGTTAAAGTCGTTTGGGCTTGGTTGGTTGTTTATGTCTTTTCCTAGTGCTTGCAGGTTGTACCAGTTTATTGTTGCTTGTGGGTGTGTTATAAATATGTTTCCTGTAAAATTTTTATGTTCTCCCCAAAATGTTATGTTGTTTTTTAGGCTGTCTGATAATAATTTGTTTGATGTTATGTTTCCAAAGATTTCCTGCCATGCTCTTAGGTATATTGTTTTGTTTGCATGGTTGTTTGTTTTGTTTTCTTCATAGATTATTTCTTCAAGGTCAGCATAGATGAAGATGTTTGTTAGGCCTATTTCAGAGAGCCATGTTATTGATACATTTTCGTAACTTTTTTCTGGTATTGAGATTGTTTTGTTTTCTAAGTTTATTCCATTTTGGTCTTTGTCTCCTTTGAAAAATCCAATGACAAAGTTGTTTGCAGCAAGGCATCCTTTGTTTATTATTTTTGCTTTTATTTCTATTGGTTGGTTTTCGTTTTGTGGTGTTGTGTTAAAGAATATGTTTTGTGTTGTTAGTTCTAATTCTGCGTAATCTGAATAACCTGTTATTGTTGTGCTTGTTAGGTTGTTTGTGTTTCCGACGGTATCATTTGCTATGCAGTTAAAAACTGATTGTTCAACTTTGTTTAGTGTTATGTCTGCAAAATAAGTGTTTCCTGAGAGGTGATTTGCTGTGTGGTTTTGTATTTCTCCTGATTCATATATTAGTTGGATTATTACTGTGTCTATGTTGAGTAGTTCGTCGTATGTTGTGCAGTTTACTCTTATTGTTTCTTGTCCGCAATATTCTGTTTGGTTTGGTGTTATTGATGTTATTATTGGTGGTGTTAGGTCTGAGGTGAATGTTCTGTTTTCAGTTGCGAATCTTGATATTGATAGATTGTCTGTGACCTGGCAAGCCCATTTGTATGTTCCTTCTTGTATGAATTTGTTGAAGGTTTTGTATGTTTCTTGTCATGCTGAAATTGTTTTTGTTTCATTAGCTAGCCATTGTCCTGTCCAGTTTCCCCATAGTGTTATGTTTTGTGCGTTGTTGTCAAGGTCATTGAATGAACAGTTGAATTCTATATTTCCTGATACATTGTAATTGTTTTGTGGTGTAACTAGATTTACTTGTGGTGGAGAGTTTAATCTTATTGTGTCTGCAACTGAATATCCTGCTGCCTGGACTGTTAGTTGTGTTGTTTGTGATGTGTAGTCATCTTGTGTGTTTAGGACTTTTAGGTTTAGTGTGTCTCCTACTTTACAAGGTGTTTGTAATAGTTCGCAATCAATCATGTATATGTTGTCTGCATTTGAGTTTCCGCTTGGTCCTATTATGTCTGTTAGGTTATCCTGTTGTCCGTTTTCTGGGTTCCATAAGAAAATTATTTTTCCATTAGCAGGTTCTCCGTCAAGGGCATCTTCTATGTCACCAATAATGTAGTG
>PXDC01000158.1 GCA_003565135.1 Verrucomicrobiota bacterium | reverse complement strand
GGGCCCCGCCACCAGGGAGAAAAGATTCGCCCATTCCCGGCGGCGGGGCGGCAGGCCTCCCACCCGGGAACTGAATGTCAACAGGGAGACCCAAACCAGAAAAGCGGCCAGAACCAGCAGGACCAGGACAGTTTCGTCATCAAGAAAACCAAACACCGCGGGAAACACCATGGGGATCGACTTACCCATATCCCATCCCCGGATCGAGCCCCTGTCAAGGATCCCCCACCCGAATCTCTTTTTCCGGCGAGCCGGCGATGATTCTGGACTCCCCCTCGCCACACCTGTCATGATGCCACCGCTAAAAACAGCCTGTCCGCCATTTCCCGGTCGGTCACATCCCGCCGGCTGCCGGGCCGGCACCTTCATTTACCATGAAACAGTTTCGCATTGGCAACGGGTACGATATTCATCCTCTAACCGAGGGCCGTCGCTGCGTCCTCGGCGGCGTGGAGATTCCCTCCTCCCGGGGACTCTCCGGACATTCCGACGCGGATTGTTTGACCCACGCGGTGTGCGACGCCCTGCTGGGGGCGGCCGGACTGCCCGACATCGGGCATTATTTCCCCAACACCGACGAAGCTTACCGCGATATCGATTCCCAACAACTGCTGCGCCAAACCGCCGCGCTTCTCCGAAGCAAGGGGTTCGAAATCGAAAACATCGACACCACGCTGGTGGCCGAATCCCCCCGCGTCGGGCCCTATCGCGACCGCATGAAATCCACCCTGGCCGACTCCGCCGGGATATCCCCCGACCGCATCGGCGTCAAGGCCACCACCAACGAGGGCATGGACGACATAGGCCGCTCCCGCGCCATCGCCGCCTACGCGGTCTGCCTGGTATCCCGCGACGGTTAATCCCGGCAAACCCCGTCCGCTCCCGACTCCGGCGTCCCCCCGCCATCGGCTCCCGTCATCGACTCCCGCCCGTACAGGGCGATGAGCCGGCCGCGACCCGGAATCCGAAGTTTGTCGTAAACCGCGGTCAGTTGTTTCTTGATGGTCTCCGCGCTCTTGCCGAGACAAGCCGCCGCCTCCTTGTTGCTGAGACCCTGACAAACCAGCCGTACGGCATCGCGCTCCGCGGCGGATAGGCGATCGAACACCGAGTTCTCCTCCCCCGGCCTCGAAGCATTCGGTCCGTCCGGGAGGCGCCGGAACGAAACTTCGAAGAGGATGCCGTCCACGCCGTCGACCGGCGCCTCCACGATGCGGATCCGGGCCAGGACGGAACGGCTTTCGTCCGGGTAGACCGCAACACCGTCAACGTGATTCGCCGCGATGCCTGTGCCGGCATCAAGGTTTTTCCCGAACGCCGCCTTCAACCGGATACATTCGCGCTCCAGCCTGGGCGGCACGGGTACCGATTCGCCTCCGGCCTTTCCGGCGCCCGCATCGGCCCCGGAAAAACAATCCCGGCACACCGCACGCGCCTCCGGGTTGGCGAAGACCACACGCAAATCCCAGTCCAGCAGAACCAGCGGCGAGCGGGACTCCAGCGCAAACCGGCGCAACGCAATTGCGCGAAGCCGTTCCTCCTGAAAACGCCGAACCCGCGAAAGTGATACGTCGAGATGCGGGTGCACCGTCTCCTCCAGGAACCGGCGCTCCTCCCGGGAAAAATCGCCCTGCTCCTTTGTTCGCTGCAGGACCAGGAGGCCGTGAACCCGCGTCTGGCTTCGAAAGATAAGTACAAAAACAAACGCCCACTTCTCCGCACGCATGAGTTCGCCGTAAAACGGATCCTTCCGCGCACCCGGTTCATCCTCACTCCACAGGGACGCCAGGCGCACCCCCCTGGCCTCGGGATGCGATTGCACGTACCCGGCCAGGGCCGATTCCTGCAGTTTCCAGACCCATTCCGCCTCGGAACAACCGGTCGCTTCAGTATCCGACCGGAAAAGACGCCGTTCCACCACCGGCCCGAACGGGGCCGCCGCCCCCACCAGCGATCCGCAGGGTGCGGCGGCACCGGCGAGACCCAAAGCCGCCTCCCAGTACTCCGACGGCGACAGGGCCGATTGCAGTCGCAGGAGATTCTTGTTCAGGGTCGGATTCATGGCGAACACACCTCGGGCAGACAAACAAACAAAACGGCACGACCTGGGAAACGAACGGGGGGGCGGGGAATTCGGAAAAAGGTTCAGCGGCGGACGACTCGGCCGTCAGGGTACCCGTAGCATGGGACAACAGACCCCTTCCCGGAGAATGGCGACCGCACGATCAGGACAAAAACACCCATGCCAAACACGATCACCGCGGCAGATTGGTACGCCCGGCAAAAGCGTTGACTCGAGGGACGGACAATTTCTGAAGGCAGGATAAAACCGGAAGGCGTTTCAAGTCAACCTTTACCGACCGGAGGCTTGCCCGCATTTCGAGGTTTCCAAAACCGCCCGATTCCCGCAGAATCGCAATCCCATGAGACTCTTTTCCGCCGAGGACCGCGCCTTCGCCCGGGCGATCGCACGGTTGAACTACGGAAATCCCTTCCTGCCCGAACGGATCGAGGCCGAACGGGAAGCGCTGGGCGGGGCGTTTCAGGAAGCCGGCGCGGAATGGAATCGACGTTTTTTCCTGCAACCCGACCACCCCAACCCGACCCGTATCCAGGAAAAGGTGGAGGCCCTGGCCACACGGCTGCGGGACAACTGGCAAAAATCCGGACAACCCGCGCGCACCGACGCCGCCCGCTTCGAGGATCTGGTGCTGTATATGCTGTTCCACCGGTACTGCGACCGATTCGACAAAGCGATCGGCGACTCCCTCGACGGCGTCAACCGCAGTGAACGTATCGGGTTTTTCGTGACGTTTCGCCGCGATTACGAGGCCCACCTGTACCGGCCCGGGATCCCGCGCGAAAGCCTGCTTTCCCCCGAGCATGTTTTCGCCGCTTTTTTCCAGATCCGCCGCGCCTTCCACCACATCCACCGCTCCCTGGTGGGCGGCAGCCGCCCGGTGGCACGCCTTCGCGCCGCCATCTGGCAGTCCATCTTCACCCACGACATGCGCCGCTACCGGCGTTCTCTCTACAACCGGATGGGTGACTTCGCCACCCTCATCACCGGTCCCTCCGGCACCGGCAAGGAACTGGTCGCCCGGGCCATCGGACTCTCCCGCTACCTGGCTTTCGATCCACAAAGCGGCCGCTTCGAAGAGGATTTCGCCGGATCGTTCCACCCCCTCAACCTTTCCGCGCTTTCTCCGACTCTGATCGAGTCGGAGCTTTTCGGCCATTGTCGCGGGGCCTTCACCGGTGCCGTACAGGACCGCACCGGCTGGCTGGAAGCGTGCCCGGCGGGCGGCACGGTCTTCCTCGACGAGATCGGCGAGATCGACGAAAGCATCCAGGTGAAACTGCTTCGCGTCCTGCAGGAACGCAGTTTCCAACGCCTGGGAGAAAGCACGCCGCGGCGCTTTCGCGGTAAACTCATCGCCGCCACCAATCGCAACCTCGCCGACGAACTGAACCGGGGCACCTTTCGCCGCGACTTTTACTACCGGCTCTGCTCCGACCTGATCACCACACCCTCCCTGCGCGAACAAATCGAGGACGAACCCGGGGAACTCGAAACCCTGGTCGGTTATATCGCCGGGCGCCTGATCGGCGACGAGACCGACGCCGCCGGCTTCACCCGCGAAGCGCTTCTCTGGATCGAGAAACACCTCGGGCGGCATTACCCCTGGCCGGGCAACTTTCGCGAGCTGGAACAGTGCCTGAGGAATCTCCTTATCCGTCGCCACTACGCGCCCCCCGAGAGGGAAGCGCCCCCGGGCGCCGACTGGATGGAACTCGCCCGCGCCGGCAAACTCACCGCCGACGAACTCCTCCACCACTACTGCGCCCGCGTTTACGCCGAAGCCGGCAACCTGGAGGAAGCCGCCCGCCGGCTCCAGCTGGACCGAAGAACCGTAAAAAGCCGGATGAAGCGACCTTGAAGCCATCCCCCGGCCCCGGGCACGGCGCTCGGTGGAAAGCGAGCCGTATAGGACGAGTGAGACCCCGTAGCGACCGGGTTTACGACGGGGCCGGTACCCCATCGTAACGCGCCGCTTCAGCTAGCGCCTCCAGTACTGCGCTGGCTGAAGCGGCGCGCTACGTTGGAAACCCCATTCGGAATATTTTGTGCGGTTCGCGCGGACGAGGTGAAGCGAGGATCGCGGAGCCATTTTACTGGTAAGGGACTAACTCATGCTCGGATAAGCGGATTCTCTCAAGTCTTGTAGCGACCGGGTTTACCTCGGGTCCTGCGAGACGGCGAGGGGGCGGGGGTACCTGGG
>PXDC01000448.1 GCA_003565135.1 Verrucomicrobiota bacterium | reverse complement strand
CCGCCTGCGCGATCTCAATCCCCATGTCACGGTTCGACCGCACCCGGAAGGCGTCACCGCCGACAACGCCGTGGCCCTGTTTTCCGAATACGATGTGGTGGTGGATGGATCGGATAACTTCCCCACCCGCTACCTCAACAACGACAGCGCGTATTTCGCCGGAAAACCCCTCGTTTACGGCAGCATTTTCCGCTTCGAAGGTCAGGCCTCGTGTTTCCATCCCCGGGAGGGCACGCCCTGTTACCGCTGCCTTTTTCCCGATCCGCCACCCCCGGGAGCGGTCCCGAATTGCGGCGAGGCCGGGGTCATCGGGGCTCTCCCGGGGGTCATCGGCAGCATCCAGGCCATGGAAGCGATCAAGCACCTGCTGAACATCGGCGAAACGCTCTGCGGCAGGCTGTTGACCGTCGATTTGTTGACGGCGGGTTTCCGCACGATCAACCTGAAAAAAGATCCGGATTGTCCGCTCTGCGGCGAACGGGCACGGATCCGCGACATTGTCGCCGCTAACTACACCACCAACTGTTCCGCCCCGTCGCCCGGGGAACCCGATATGACCGATTCCGAACTTCCTCCGCTCGAAGTGTCCGTGGACGAAGCCAAATCCCTGCTGGACAACGCACCCGGCCGCGCGCTCCTGCTCGATGTGCGCGAGCCCCACGAGATCGAAATTTGCCGGGTGGCCGGCAGCACGTGCGTCCCCATGAACGAGATTCCTCAACGGATCGATTCGCTCCCGCGCGACCGCCACATCCTCGTCCAATGCCACCACGGGGGCCGAAGCCTGCGGGTCACCCGGTATCTGCGCGATCGGGGTTTTAAGGCCGTCTCCAATATTCGCGGGGGTATCGACGCCTGGGCGAAAACCCACGATCCCGAAATGGCGCGGTATTAATTTGCTTTACGCCCTAATGGTTTTTCCCCTAAAGCTTTCAAAATTCCGTCAATCCCGCCCTGCGGGCTACGCTTTTTCTTGTCTCTCACGCATCCCGCGAATACAAGGTAACATTCGTCTTTTTAATCCTTCGCTAAGAACATCTATGACCATGGCCAAGCTGAAATTTGGACTCATCGCCCTCGCCGGCACCCTCCTCCTCACCGGTTGCGATCTTCGGATCAACAACCTGACCTCCGAAACCGTGCCGGAAAACCCGTCGGGCTACTACGACATCGAGGTCTCGATCGAGCCTTCGGGCAGCAAGGTGGTTCCGGGCAGTGTCGACCCGTACATCGTGATCGACGGGCAGACTTACCCGATGGAACCGAGTCCGCGGGGCCCGCATATCTACAAGTACGAGTACCGCCTCCCGGCCGACCGCTCGGAAGCGCGTTACTACTTTCAGATCAATTACGAACTGGAAAAAAATCAGGTGACGACGCAGCGGCAGGAGATCACCCCGGTACAGCAGTTCCGCCTGACGGACCGCTACACACTCTCCCTCGACGTCCAGCGGGCGCCGGCCGGCAGCCGGGTCGGCGTCGTCGGGCGCGGCTTCAGCCCGGACGACCGCATTCAGGTCGGTGAAGAGCAAGCCGAAACGGTTTTCCACTCCTCGAACTCCCTCGAGTTTTTCGTTCCCTCGCTCCCGTACGGCCGTGAGTACCCGGTGCGCCTGGTCGACCAGGAGGGGTCGATGAACGCCGGCACCCTGCGCATCGATCCCGGCACCATTCGGGTTGATCCCGACCGCATCTCCTTCACCACCGGAGACCGCACCACGCTGGTCTTCCGCATCCCGACGGAAGCTCCTCCGGGCGGTCTTTACATCGACGTCACCACCGACATCCCGGAAAGCATCGTCATGCCGGAAGTGATCATCCCCGGGGGTTCGCGTTCGGTCAACGTCACCGTCGAAGGGGGGCGGGCCGGACGGGGCTCGCTCTTTATCCAGAAACAGGGCTACGAAGAAGTCCGTGTTCCCGTCACGGTCAGCGGCCGCTGACTCCTCGTCGCGGACAGGACAACCACTCTTGACAACGCCCCTTCGGCCACCGGCCGGAGGGGCGTTTTATTGTCGCCGGGTCAATCGCAACCCAGGCGAACCCAGGCAAACCGATTTCCCCCTACCGGCTGCCGGCGAGTTCCAGCAGTGTACCCAGCATCACGTTGGCGCCCGCCTCAATGTCTTCCCAGGCCGTCCACTCGGCCGGGGAATGGCTGCGGCCGTCCTTACTGGGGACAAAAACCATCCCGATCGGTGCGATGCGGGACATGATCTGGGCGTCATGAGCCGCCCCGCTGGGCATCCGGAGACTCTTCAACCCCCGGATACCGGCCTGTCGCTCGATAATTCCCACAATTTCCGGGTCACAGGGCGCGGGCTCAACCTCACTGAGCACGTCGAACCCGAATTTCAATCCGCGACGGCGCGCGATGGCACTCAACGCCTTGCGGAAGGCACCGGCAAGCTGCTCCATCACTTCGCTCGAGGTGTCCCGGACATCCATGGAGAAGACAACTTCCCCCGGGACCGTGTTGGCCGCCCCGGGAAAGAGGTCCACCCGGCCGATCGTGGCGCGACTCAGATCGCTGCCGTTTTCCTCCAGAATACGGGGAACTTCCCCGGCAAACTCGGCCAAGCCCATAAAGGGATCCCGGCGCATCTCCATGGGCGTGGTGCCGGCGTGGTTCGGCACGCCCTCCAAACGCACCGACCACTTGAAGAGACCGGTGATGTTTTCCACCACCCCGACCGGAATCTGCTTTTGGTCCAAAACCGGGCCCTGCTCGATGTGAAGCTCGATGTAGGAATGGATCGTGGCCCGATCCCGGCGGGCATTGAGCGCGGCCATGGCCTCGTAACCGCACTCCGACATGGCGTCGACCAGGCTTACGCCGTTCAGGTCCCGCGCGGTGCGAACGGTCTCAGGATTGATTTCTCCGGCCACGGCCTGGGATCCGAATAACCCGCCAAACCGGCCCTCCTCGTCGGAGAACGAGATCAGTTCGACCGGGCGGCGGGTTTTGACCCCCGCCTCCTTCATCCGGCGAATGGCCTCCAAGCCGATCAGCACGCCGAGCGTTCCGTCGAGGTAACCGGCATTGGGCACGGTGTCGATGTGAGAACCGACCATAACCACCGGCTCGTTCGGCTCTCCCCCGTAGCGGGTGCCCAGGTTCGCCGCGCCGTCCGTAATCGCTTCCAATCCGGCTTTTTCGATCCGGTCGGCCAGCCACCGGCGCCCTTCCATGTCGGCGGGAGTAAACGCCATGCGGTAAAGGCCGCCGGCCTGATCGTCCCTCCCTATTTCCGCCAGGGCGAGAATTTCGTCCCGCAAACGATCGAAATTCACCTGCAGGGAGGCACTCACGTCGCCCCGACTCGTATCCCTCATATCGGTTTCTGCTGTCATGATGTCTCCACCATCCCTATACCGGTCCCGAGCCCGATTCCAGAGAAAAACCGCCCCCCGTCCGCGGACCTGACCTCCCGCCAGGATTTTCGGTTGATTCGACCCGGCAGGTATGGCATACCATGTCTCTTTTTGGCACAAAACCGCCACACCAACGGCCATTGCTGAAAGGAGCAGTTTCATCGAGATTTCAAACGCAAAACCCATGCCCCCCGGATCCGTCGGCGCCCTCGCCCGACGGCGCCGTTTTGCGTTTTCCCTGCGCGCCGCCACCGCAGTGCTCCTGTTCTCCGGGAGCGCGCTCTCCGCCGTCGCAAGCGAGCCGCCGCCAGCCGCATTTACGGTCGATGGAACGGAGGAGCGAACCGTCGGGGAAATCGAGGTCGATTTCCTCGCGATCGATGTGCCGCACGTGGGGTTGAGCTGGGGTCTGCCGGAAAACGGGAACGGCGGCGCCGCCGGAATGGTTTACCAGCTGGAACAAGCCGATTCCGCCGAATTTTCATCCCCCACACCACTTTACGAGGGGCGAGACCAGGCCTCCTTCCGGGGCGGCCTTCCGGAGGGCGACGTGTTCTATCGCATCCGGACCGTCGATGAGGACGGAAACGCGGGCGACTGGAGCCGCCCGCTCCTGGTGCGCGTCGAATACCAGTCCATGACACGGGCCGTCGCGCTCTTCGCCATCGGCGGGGTCGTCGTTCTTTCCACCGTGATCCTGGTTGTCGCCGGCGGGCGCAAAGACCGCGAGGCAGCCCGCAGAGAGGAGGGGTCGACGTGAGTAACGGGCATGAAACCGCCGTCCTTTCGTCTCAACTCGGCTGGTTCCTGCTGGCCGTCCTGGGCGCCCTTTGGGTGGTCCTCGGCGTTTTGTGGGGAAAAAAGGCCAAGAACATGGACGGATACATGGTCGCCGGCCGAAACGTCGGCCTCGCTCTCGG
>PXDC01000235.1 GCA_003565135.1 Verrucomicrobiota bacterium | reverse complement strand
CGCAAAGCCGGGGAAATCCTGCAGCCGCGGGACCGCTTCCGCCCAGGCCCGGGCGGTCAGGGGCGAAACCGCGTAACCGTCGCGGGCGTAGCGGACGGCGTCGGTGAAGAGGGCTTCGAAGGGCAGCTCGCCAAACCGCCGGGAGAGCTGAGCCCAGCAATCGACCGCGCCGGGCACCGTCACCGGGTCCCACCCGGTGGCCGGTATTTCCGACCGCCCGCGGAATCGGTCCGGGGAGAGGCTCGCCGGGGCGCGGCCGGAACCGTTGAAGCCGTGCAACCGGTTTTTGTCCCAAATCAGGGCGAACGCGTCACTTCCGATCCCGTTACTGGTGGGCTCCACCACGGTCAGGGTGATAGCCGCGGCCAGTGCGGCGTCCACGGCATTGCCCCCCTGGCGCATGGCGTTCAGTCCCGCCTGGGTCGCGAGCGGGTGCGAGGTCGCCACGGCCGAGCCCGCGAGAACGGGCATCCGCTGCGAGGGGTAGGGAAACTCCCAGGAAAAGGTGGCCATGATCTGCCGCCAGTCAATCCGGGTCGCCGGCGGGACTCAAGCCGGAACGGGGTGGCGGGGGGCGGACCGTGCTTTTTCCTTTGTCATTTGGCGGGAAACCGTTGAGGATCGGGGACATGGCTGACCATATCTACAAAAAAATCGAATTGGTGGGATCGTCTCCCGAGGGTATCGAGAAGGCCGTGGAAAACGCGCTGGCGCGGGCGGCGAAAACCATTCGGAACATGCGTTGGTTCGAAGTCCTGGAAACGCGCGGGCACATCGAGGACGGCAGGATCGGGCATTGGCAGGTGACCATCTGCGTCGGTTTTACCCTCGACGAGGATTGAGCGGTACCGGTTGGGCGTGGTGCCGGGAGCGGGGGACGGGATGACGTCGCCCGGTCGGATTTTCGTTTTCCTTTCCTCCAAACTCTGGCTTGGTTGACGGTATGACGCAGACCAGAAAACCGGTACTTTTGATTATTCGCGACGGTTGGGGCTCCAATCACGATTCCACGCAAGGCGCCTACGACGCGGTCAAGCTGGCCGCGAAACCGTGCGACGACCGCTTGCGCGCCACCTTTCCCGTTACCGAGATCGCGGCCTGCGGGCTCGATGTCGGCCTCCCGGAAGGGGTCATGGGCAACAGCGAGGTGGGCCACCAGAATATCGGCGCGGGGCGTGTGGTCGACCAGGAAGTGGTCCGGATCAGCAAGGCCTTCCGCGAAGGCGGGATGGCGGAGAACGAGGAACTGGCGAAGGTTTTTGCCAACGTCCGGGAAAAGCGGAGCCGGCTCCACCTGATGGGGATCGTATCCGATGCGGGCGTGCACGGACTGCTGGAGCATCTTTACGGGCTGCTGCGGGAAGCCAGGGCCGCCGGGATCGACCAGGTCTTTATTCACGCCTTTACCGATGGCCGCGACACCAGTCCGGCGAGCGGCGCGGGCTACCTCCGGCAAATCGAAGAGCAGTGCCGTGAGATCGGGGTGGGACAAATCGCCAGCGTCTGCGGTCGCTACTGGAGCATGGACCGGGATAACCGGTGGGACCGGGTGGAGCGCGCCTACAACTGCCTGACGGGAAAAAAGGCCGAGCGAACCGCTTCCGGCGCCGTCGAGGCGGTGGAGGAGTATTACGCGAACCCGATCGACCAGGATCGCAAGGGGGACGAGTTTGTGCTTCCCTGCTGGGTGTTGGACGGGGAGGGACGCCCCCGGGGAACCATCGCCGATGGCGACAGCGTGGTGTTTTACAATTACCGCGGGGATCGTCCGCGGGAGCTCTGCAAGGCTTTTGTGGCCGAGGAGTTCGACGGATTCGACCGGGGAGAGAAGCTGGACCTCTGTTTTGCCACCATGACCGAGTACGAAAAAGGGCTGCCCGTGCGGGCGCTTTTCACCAAACCCGAAAAGATGAAAAACATTCTCGGCAGCGTTGTGGCCGACCGCGGCATTCCGCAATTCCGCTGCGCCGAGACCGAGAAGTACCCTCACGTCACCTTCTTCTTTAACGACTACCGGGAGGAACCGTTTCCGCTGGAGGACCGCAAGATGGCGCCCAGTCCCAAGGTGTCGACCTACGATCAGCAGCCGGAAATGTCCGCCCGCGAAGTGACGGAGGCCGCCCGGGAGGCGATTCTCTCGGGACGGTACGGCCTCCTGGTGGTGAACTTCGCCAATCCCGACATGGTGGGCCATACGGGTGTGCTCGCGGCGACCGTCAAGGCTGTGGAGACCGTCGACGCCTGCGTCGCCGAACTCCTGGAGGCCCTTTCCTCCGTGGGTGGCAAGGCCATTATCACGGCGGATCACGGCAATGCCGACCAGATGTTCGATCCCTCCTCCGACGGCCCGCATACCTCCCACACACTCAACCCCGTCGAGCTTTTTGTGGCGGGGGAGGGATGCGAGAAGCTCAAACTCCGGCCGGGAGGGCGGCTGGCCGACATCGCCCCGACCCTGCTCGAGCTCATGGAACTTCCCGTACCGGAAGAAATGACGGGCCGGAGTCTGATCGTTCGATGAGCGCGCCCGGCGAAAGCGGTCGCCGCGATTGGCGTGGAACTCTCGGGGCGGGTAGGGCATCCCACTAATATGATTGCGAAGTTGATTCCGACCCGATTCTTTATTTCCTGCTTCGAAACACCTTGGATTAAATCCGTCCGTTTCCGTTTATGTTTGATGCGATCCGTTTGAGGACCTGGTGCGCCGGTGTTGCGGCGTTGGCGTTTGCCGGTTATGCCGCGGCCGGCGACGACGGGCCCGCGATCATGCCGCTTTCCGAAGTCGAACCCGGCATGCGGGGCGAATGGAAGACGGTTATATCCGGAACGGAAATCGAGTCGTTCCCGCTCGAAGTCGTGGGAATCGGAGAAAACTTTATCGGGCCCAAACGCTCGCTGATTATCTGCAAGGCGCTGGATGATTTGAGCCTGGTGACCGGTCCCGTCTCGGGCATGAGCGGGAGCCCGGTCTTTATCGACGGCCGGCTGGTGGGGGCCTACGCCTACGGTTTTCGCTGGGCGAAGGAACAGGCGCTTATCGGGGTCACTCCGATCGAGGACATGATGGAGATCTGGGATTGGGCGGAGGACCGGAACCGCGAAACGACCGCCCGGCGCGCGGCCGGCCGGGGCGCCGGGGAAAGCGCCTTCCCCGGCGCCCCGTTTTCCCGGGAAGCGATCGCCGACGGGACCTGGCGGGAAGCGAAGGGGGCGGCGTTGCCGTCGCGGGATGCGCTGCGGGAGGCCATTCAGCCCCTGCCGACGCCGCTCTTTGTATCCGGAATTTCCCCGCGCGTGCTGGCCGAGTTTGAGAGCAAGTTTCGTCGCCGCGGCCTGGAATTGCAGGCCGCGCCCATGGGGCGCGGGAGCGAGGAGATGGACACCGATCTTCAGCCCGGTTCGGCCGTGGCCGGGGTGCTGATGAGCGGCGATTTCAGTTTTGCCGCGACCGGCACCGTTACGCACCGGGACGGCGACCGGATCCTGGCCTTCGGCCATTCTTTTTTCGGCGACGGCGACGTCGACATCCCCATGGCCCCGGCCGAGGTCATGACCGTGGTCCAATCGGTGGTGAGTTCGTTCAAGCTCAGCAATCCCGGTCCCGTCGTCGGTTCTATTCTCCAGGACCGTCAGAGCGGGATCGCGGGAACGCTGGGTTGGGCCTCTCCCGTGACGAACATGGAAATTCGCGTGCACGGTCGCCCGGGGGAGACCGAGACCTACCGGGGCGACCTGTTCGAGGACGAATTCATGTCGCCGCTCATTTCCGCCATGGCCCTGATGGAGTCGCTCCTCTTTGCCAAACCGGCGGGAAGCGAGCGAACGTTCTTCGTCGAGACGCGCTGGGAGATCGAAGGGGAGGACCCGATTGTGTTGAAGGATGCCGCCGCCGGTTATTCGGCGCCGCTCATGCTCGCTTTCGATCACCTGTTTTTTTACGACCGCCTAATCGGAAACCCCTTCCACTTTCCCCGGGTCAGCGGCGTCGAAATCGACGTCACCCTTGAGCCGGAGCAGCGGATGGCGCAGCTGGACTCGGTGCAACTCGACCGAACGCGTTTTCGTGCCGGGGAGGAAATGGAGCTCCTTCTGCGCCTGCGCAACTATCGCGGCGACGAAACGGTGGAGCGGATTCGGGTGCCGATTCCGGAAAGAACCCGCGACGGGGAGTTTACGGTTTTTGTCGGCGACGCCCGGGCGACCCGGAGCCTGTCGCCCGCGCGGGCGGCCCCGCCGACCACGTTTTCGCAGTTCCTCGACCGTCTGCGGGATCATTACTCCCACCGCGAGATCACGGTCATGGTTCTGGAGGCGGCTCCCGGATTGGCTATCGAGGGCCGGGTGCTTCCGGATGTGCTGCCGTCGGTCGGATCGCTCTACCGCTCGCAGGGGACCGAAAACACGTCCCGTCGCACGAGTTGGAAAACCCTTTGGGAGGACCGGGTTACGCTGGACGGGGAATTTCGCGGGAGTTTCCGGAGAACACTGACCCTGGAGCGGTAAATCTTATGAAGTCGTCAAAATTTGAATACACAAGCTCACGGTTTTCCAAATCCCGGCACGGTGTCGCCGGCGCGTTACGTCCCGGTTTCCCGCGGGCGGGGTTAAAGCGTTCGGGCATGGCGCTGGCGATCGGGCTCGGGCTCCTGGCGGCGTTGCCGGCGCACGCCGTGCGCACCGGCTCCCTGACCGGCGAGAGCTTCCGGGATTTCCTGGAAGGTGATTTCCACAATGTCTCTCTCAGCAGTTCCGGTGCACTGGTCCTGGCGCCCGAGGCGAAACGGCTGGCCGGACCGGACGAGCCGATCATCTGGAGCGCGGTAGCCGACCGTCGGGGTGGCTTCTATTTCGGTACCGGGAACAAGGGAAAGGTTTACCGCCTCTCGGAGGACGGCGAGCTGGAGGTTGTCTTTGAGCCCGACCAGGTGCTCTCCCGGTCCCTGGCGGTGGATGCGGAGGGCGCCCTGTACGTGGGCACTTCTCCGGAGGGGAAGCTTTACCGGATCCGCCCGGGCGAAGAGGCCGAGGCTTTTTTCGAGCCGGAGCAGCATTATATCTGGGACATCGTTTTCGACGAGGGCGGGGATGCCTTTGTCGCCACCGGCGCCGAGGGACGCATCTCCCGGCTCGCGGCCGACCACGAGCCGGGAGAGGCGGTCGAGGTTTTCTTCGAGAGCGATGAAACGCATATCTCCACGCTTGCCCGGGACAACGAGGGGCGATTGCTCGCCGGAACCAGCAGCGGCGGGCTCGTCTACCGTTTTGATCCTGAGGGGAAGCCTTTTGCCATTCTCAATACCGGAGACCAGGAGATCAAACGGATCGTCTCCGCGGACGACGGCACGCTTTACGTGGCCACCTTTACCGGCGACGGCAGCGGACGGGCCGCTCCCTCGCGTCCCACCGGCAACATTGCCAACATCATTGCCGCGATTATCGGTGCGGGCGACGGGAACGACGAAAACGAGACCCGTCAACAGGCGCCGCGGCAGGGGGGCAACGGGGAGGTCGGCATGATCTACCGGGTGGATCCGGACGGTTATTCCGAACCGCACTGGGTGCTGCCGGGCTACGCCATTCATTCCATGGTGTTGCAACCCGACGGCAACCTGCTGGTCGGCACGGGTAACGAGGGACGGATTTTTTCCGTCTCGGGACCCGCCGATTGGAAGCTGCTCCAGAAGCTGGAACACGGTGGCGAGGTTTCCGTTCTTTTGAGCGGCGCGGATAACGAAGGTGAGGTATACGCCCTGACGAGCAATCCCGCCCACGTTTACCGGATGGACTTCCGCCAGGCATCGGAGGGACGGTTCACCTCCCGGGTTCACGATCTCGAGCAGACGGCCCGCTGGGGACGGTTTCACCTCGACGGCACGGGGGAGGGGATTCGCGTCGCGACCCGCAGCGGAAACACCGGGGATCCCGAGCAGACCTGGAGCGAGTGGACGGAGCCCGTGGCCCCGTCCGGGGACTTCGTGGTGCGGAGCCCCGCCGCCCGCTATTTCCAGTACCGCATTTTCCTGGAGAGTGCCGGTGAGGGGAGCAATCGCCCGCCCCGGGTTGACCGGACCCGGTTGTTCTATCGCAAGTTCAATGCCGCTCCCGTGATCGAGGGCATCAAAAAGGTGCCGCACGAAGTCGCCCTGGAACGGGTTCCCGCTTCGCCCCAGCCGCCCTCCGTCGACCTCGACCAGCTTTTTGCCGAAGGGCAGGGGAACCGGGCGGCTAACCGGCAGGAGCGCGGCGGCCAGATGCGGGTGCACGAGCGCCCCGGTCTCGCCACCATCGCCTGGAAAGCGACCGACGCCAACAACGACATCCTGAGTTTCACTTTGAAGATCCGCGGGGAGGAGGAGGAACGCTGGACCACGCTGGCCGAGGATCTCAGGGAGACTTTTTTTTCGTTCAATACGCGGGGATTCGACGAGGGCCGCTATTTTGCCAAAGTGATCGCCAGCGACCACCTTTCCAATCCACCGGGTCAGGCCCGCACGGCTTCGAGGGAGAGTGAAGCCTTCCTGATCGACAACACCGGACCGTCCGTCGAGGTCGTGGAGAAGCGGAGTGACGGGAACCGCTTTACCGCGCGAATCGACGTGAAGGACCGGGTCAGTATCATTCGCGACGTGCGCTTCTACCTCAACGGCGGCGAGCGACGGCCGCTTTTTCCGGAGGACGGATTCTTCGATTCACGCCGTGAAACCTTCGAGATCGAATTGGATGAGCTCGAACCCGGTCACCACAGTTTGATCGTTGTGGCGGAGGACGAGTCGGGCAACGAACGGGTTCGGAAGATCCACTTCGACGTGGAATAAGGTCCGGTTTCAGTCGCGAATATTGTCCGGATTTGCGGGCCGGGCTTACCTTTTCAGTGAAACCCGTTCGGCCGTAAAACGGTCGAATGCCTCCTGGATGTCCGGGGGAATCGCGTGGGCCATGGCGGGACGGTAGAGAAACGTGACCGGGCCGGCCAGTTGATTGGCCATTGCCTGGATGCCCACCGCCGGACAGACCGGATCCGCCAGCCCCAGGGAAACGATGGTTTCGGCGCGCGAGCGGCGGGCGTGGATGCCGCCGTCGAAATAGCCCACCGTATCCAGCACCGCCGCCCGGGTGCCGGGATTCCGCGACCCTGCCGCGGCGACCGGTTGGGGCCACCCGGCTTTGCGTCCCAGGGTTTCGCCGGCGAGATCACAGAGAGCCGGGACGGAGGCGGCGACCACGGTTACCCGCGGGTCGAGTCCCGCTCCCGCCAGTGCCTGGCCGCCGCCCTGGCTGGACCCGCGGAGCACCAGGTCGCGGCCGTTCCATTCCGGCCGGTCGCACAGGAAATCCATCGCGGTGACGATGCGGAGGTACATGGTGCGGAAATACCAGGTTTCCCGCGATTCGGAACCGCGCTGCCGGTAATCCGGGAGCGTGTTCCGGCTCATTTCCTCGTAGAATTCGTCCGGACGGTTGTTCGGCAGGCCGTGGGCATTGATGTCGAGTGCCATGAATCCTTCCGCGGCATACCGCGCGGCGGAACCCAGGTTGGACGAGCGGACTCCCGCCCCGTGCAGGAGGAGGAGTGCGGGCAGATCGGAGTCCCCCGCTGCCTCCGGCAGGGCGAGGTATCCCGAGACGGGGGCCTCTCCTTCCAGTTCGATGGTCAGGTCCCAGCAGAGCACCCCCTCGTGTGGCGATTCCACCGGGACGAGCCGGACGGACGAGGCCAGGGACCGCCAGGCCGCCTTCTGGGCCTTCCAGAAGGCGTCGAAATCCTTCGGCTCCGGTGTTGAGAGCGCGATCCGGTCCGGTTGGAACAGCATGCCGATTCGGGCGGTGCGCGTAACTTCGGGATCCGATTCTGCCCGCAAAGTGACTTCCGCCGTCACCTGTCCGGGATCGATCCGGGTAAACGGCATGGGCACCGCGTCCTCGGAGACACGGAATGGGCGCACGTCGTCCGGGGCGTTCCAGTCGCGGGTGGACGTGACGGTACCGAGCCATTCACGTTCCTCCAGCAGGCGGGGATTCACCCGGATCGTCAGCATGGCCGTCTCGCCTTCAGTGTAGCAGCCGTTATCGCGATCGAGTTCGAGGTGGAGGTCGACATCGCCGGCGAAGAGTGGTGTGACGAGAAGCAGCAGGGCCGGGAGCAGCCCGACGGTTCCGGGAACGGGCCCGAAGCGACCGAGTAGGTTTGTCTTCATGGGAAACTCCAAGCAGATGGCGTCGCGACCCGCAAGGTTCAAAACAAACGGGGCACGGCGCCGGTCCGGAGATGCGGCGGGTGCGTAACGCCCGGGCCGCGGTAATTTCCCCGCGGCCTTCTCCAAAGGGTTGACCCGTAGGCGGGGCGGTGTTTGGCTCGCTCTTTTCACATTCAGGAAGCGTTCGTTATGAAGAGAACCCATCATTGCGGGGAATTGACCGTTCAGGCGGTCGGAGAAGCGGTTCGGCTCATCGGCTGGGTCGATTCGGTGCGGGATCACGGCGGCATTATTTTTGTCGACCTCCGGGACCGGGAGGGATTGACGCAGGTGGTGTTCAATCCCGAAGACGACCGCGACCTGGCCGAAAGAGCTTCGGTCCTCAAACCCGAGTCGGTCATCGGTGTCGACGGCCAGGTCGGCCGCCGGCCGGAGGAAACCGTCAACCGCAAGCTGGCCACCGGTGAGATCGAGATCACCGCCTCGGCGCTGTCGGTACACAATGTCGCGCAGACACCGCCGTTCCCCATCGACGACGCCAAGGGCGACAAGGTCAACGAGGACCTGCGCCTGACCCACCGCTACCTCGATCTCCGCCGGCCGAAGATGCAGCGGATTCTCAAGATCCGGCACCGGGCCGGAAAGGCCGCGCGCGATTATTTCGACGAGGAGGGGTTTCTCGAAGTCGAGACCCCGTTCCTGTTTAAGAGCACCCCCGAAGGGGCGCGCGAATACCTGGTGCCGAGCCGCCTGAATCCGGGCGAGTTCTACGCGCTGACCCAGTCGCCCCAGCAGTTCAAGCAGATGCTGATGGTGGCGGGCGTGGAAAAGTATTACCAGTTGGCGCGCTGTTTTCGCGACGAGGACCTTCGGGCCGACCGGCAGCCCGAGTTCACCCAGATCGACCTGGAGATGTCCTTTATCGACCGCGAAGACATGTACGCGTTGATCGAGGGACTTATCGGACGGATCTGGAAGGAAGTGCTCGGTGTCGAGGTGACCGTTCCGTTTGCCCGTATGCCCTATGTCGACGCCATGAACCGCTTCGGCAGCGACAAACCCGACACCCGGTTCGCGATGGAAATGGTCGACCTGGGCGAAGTCTTCGCGAAGTCGGAGTTCAAGGTTTTTTCCTCCACTCTCAAGACCGGCGGCGCCATCAAGGCGATCAACGCGAAGGGCCTGGCCGATCTGACCCAGGGCGAATTGAATCATCTGACGGAAACCGCGCAGAGCCTGGGCGCGAAGGGACTCGCTTTTATCAAGGCGGAAAAAGGCGAATGGAAATCTCCCATCGTCAAATTCTTTTCGGACGTGGAAAAAGAAGCCCTGCAGAAAAAACTCGGGGTGGAGGAAGGGGATATCGTCTTTTTCGCCGCCGATGAATGGGACCGGGCCTGCACGGTGATGGGACGGGTCCGGCTGGAGGCGGCGGAACTGCTGAAGAAGAAAGGGCGCCTGGAGATCGATCCCCATCGTTACGATTTTCTCTGGGTCGTGGATTTCCCGCTCCTGGTCTTCGAAGAAGAGGCGGGCCGCTACGTGGCCGCGCACCATCCCTTCACCGCCCCGGTTCCGGAGGACGTCGGGTTGTTGGAGAGCGACCCGAAGGCGGTTCGGGGGCAGCATTACGATCTGGTGCTCAACGGCGTCGAGCTCGGCGGGGGCAGCATTCGTGTTCACGAGCAGGCGCTGCAGAAAAAACTCTTCGAGGAGGTTTTCAAGATTCCGCCCGACGTGGCCGAAGACCGCTTCGGCTACATGCTGAAATCGTTCGGGTACGGGGCGCCGCCGCACGGGGGCATCGCCCTCGGATTCGACCGGATGGTGGCAATCCTTTCCGGCGTCGGGAGTATACGCGACGTGATCGCTTTCCCGAAAACCCAGAAGGGTCAGTGCCTGATGACCGAAAGTCCGGGGCCGGTTACGGAAAAGCAGCTCCGCGACCTGCATATCCAGATTTCCGATACGGCCGGCGAGCGGGGGTAGGGCGGTTGTCGGTTGTCGGGTCTACGCCGCGCCAGGCCGAACGGATCATCCACCAGTCACCCATCACGGATCACCAGTCCCGAACAGCTCCCTCACCGCCACTCGTGTTTCGGGTAACGGCCCTGGAGTTGCTTTTTTATTTCCGGGTAGCTGTTTTTCCAGAACGTGCCGATGTCGGCCGTGACCTGGACCGGGCGCTGGTTTGGGGCCAGGACGTGGATCAATACCCCGATTCGGCCATCGGCAACCCGGGGGTTTTGGTGAAGGTCGTACAGGTCCTGGACCCGGGCCGAGAGTACCGGCGGTTCTTTTTCCGTGTACACGAGTTTGACTTTTCGGCCGCGCGGCAGCTCGATGCCGGGCGGGGCGTAGTGGTCGAGCAGCCCGTCCTGCTCCGGGGAGAGCCACGCTTTTACGGTGGGCAGGACCGGGCGATCCTTTATCTCCTTGTAACCCCTGGCTCCGTAGACGATCTGCTCGATAAGGGCCTTTCGGTCCTCCGGGCGGACCGGCGGAATTTCCAGTTCGGGCATCCATTCGGCGAGGCAGTTGAGGCGGGCGATCCATTGTTCGACCGCGTGATCCCAGTTCTTGAGCGGACACCGCCCGGCCGCCACTTCCTCGGCCAGCAGCCGGGCGGCCGCCTCCGGCGGCGGATCCTCCACCGGTTTCGACCATAGGACCAGGTCACGGAAAATGCGGCTTTCTTCGCCGATGACACGGCGAATCGAAGGATCATAACGGACGCCGCGCTCGGTGCGGCAGTCCGCGGGAAAGAGCTCTTCGAGCCAGGTTTCTTCGATCGCACTGGCCAGGCCGATCCGGACCGCGACCTCGGACCCGCGGCCGGCGGTCTGGACCTCGCGGACTTCGCAGGCGACCAGGAGCGGCGCGTCCCGGACGACGCTATCGCGGCTCAGGGCGCCGCGGCGCCCGTGGACCATTTCGTATTGCGTGGTTCCCCGTGCCGCTCGCTTCGCCACCTGGTCGGAGAAACCGAGCAGCAGGCAGCGGCGCACGGTTTCTGACGAGGCGCGGTCCGATTGTGTATCCGATTCGTCGCGACGCGCGATACCGAGAAAATGCCGGTAGATCCGGGTTGCCTGACGGGCGGCCCCCGCATGGATACCGACTTCACGGCATTCGCGGGCGGAGAACCCGGATTGCGCGGCGTGATTCCAGGCTCGCATCTGGGCGAAAAAATCGGATTCCGATTCGTCGCCCAGGCGATCCTCCCGGCGGGCTTCAACGCGTTCGCCGGGTCGGCGCTCAAGGAGATCGCGCGTCTGCGTGAGGGCGGCGATGAGGGCGACCTCGGGCACGCATCCGTATTTCCTTGCGGCGATCAACATGCGCGAATAACGCGGATGGACCGGGTAGGCGGCCATTTGTCGGCCGGTGCCGCTGATTCGTCCGGAATCCGTTTCCAGAGCACCGAGTTCGCCCAGGAGCCGTTCCGCCCGTTCCAGGGCGACGGGATCGGGAGGCTCCACCCAGGGGAAACGGGCCAGGTCGTCGATCCCGCTGTTCTTGAGGGTGAGGAGAATTTCCGCCAGATCGAGTCGTTTGATT
Source organism: Verrucomicrobiota bacterium (assembly GCA_003565135.1). GTDB lineage: Bacteria > Verrucomicrobiota > Verrucomicrobiia > Opitutales > T3Sed10-336 > PXDC01. Next base: position 5,939 of record PXDC01000235.1, on the reverse strand, counting down.
TCCGGCAGTTCCGCCGGCGGGCGCTGGAGGTGGTCGTCCTCCGTCCAAAGCCGCAGGCAGCGTCCCGGCGCCGTTCTCCCGGCTCGTCCGGTGCGTTGATCGGCCGAGGCGCGGCTGATTTTTTCCACCAGGAGGGTGTTGATGCCGCGATGAGGGTCGAAGCGGGCGGTGCGCGCCAGCCCGCTGTCCACGACGATGCGAATGCCTTCGATGGTGAGGGAGGTCTCGGCCACGTTGGTGGCGACGACGATCTTCCGGCGGTCGCAGGGGGCCAGGGCGTCGTCCTGGGCCTGTGGCGAAAGATCGCCGTAAAGCGGGAAAACGGCGAAGGATCGGAGGGCGGGGCAACCTTCGATGGCCCGGATGGTTCGCTGGATCTCGTAGGCGCCCGGCATGAAGACAAGCGCGTCGCCCTCCGCGCCTTCCCGCACCAGCCGGTCGAGTTCCCGGGCCGCCAGGTCCCACGGACGGTGGCGATGGGGTTGGGCCGAACGGGGCAGGAATGCCGTTTCCACGGGGAAGGCGCGTCCTTCGGAGCGCAGCGTTCGGCAGGGTTGCAGGTAGGTTTCGAGCGCGGTCCGGTCGAGGGTGGCGGACATGACGGCCAGCTTCAGGTCGGGGCGCCGGGTCTCCTGCACCTGCAGGGCCCGCGCCAGGGTGATGTCCCCGTAGAGGTGCCGCTCGTGGAATTCGTCGAAGAGGATCGCGGCCACGCCCGGCAGTTCCGGTTCGTCCATGATCTGCCGCAGGAGTATGCCCTCGGTCACAAAGCGAATCCGGGTGCGGGCGGAAACCTTCCGATCGAAACGGATGTGGTAGCCGACTTCGTCCCCCAGCGGTCCGCCGCGTTCACGGGCCACCCGGGCGGCCAGCATTCGGGCCGCGAGGCGCCGCGGCTGAAGGACCACGACCTCCCCGTTCCGGCACAGCCCCTGTTCCACCAGAATCTGCGGTACCTGGGTCGATTTCCCGGACCCGGTCGGTGCCTCCAGCACGAGCCGGTTCGTCTCGCGGAACGCCTCCGCGAGGGCGCCTTCCAACTCGCGGACGGGAAGGCTTGATCGACTCATCGGTCTCAGTCTTTTTCCGAGCGGGTGAAGGTGCCGTGAAGGTCGACATCATCATCTGGGAACGCGGTCCCGGTGAAGGTGCCGGCATTTTCTCCCTCAAACTCAAAGGTGAGAATCATGGGCGCGAGCAGACTGTAGAACAGCGTCACTTCAAGACTGTACGGTTGCCCTTCGGAGACATCGGTAATGGTCCCGGAAAACTCCTGGTCTTTGCCTTCGTTCATGACGAAGGTGCCCCCCGTTCCCGTCGCGTTGAAGTCAAGCTTCAGCGTCTGGTCGGGATCAAACGACTTGATGACGAGGTCGTAGGTGGCGTTCTGCAGCCGGAGGAAGGCGGCGTCCGGGTAGATTACTCGCGCAGTCCGGAAGAACCTCGCCGGTTCCCCCTCGGTGAGGAAGGTTATATTGATATCGTCGTCCACGACTTCGGTTCGCGGAAAAATATTGCCCTCGTATTCCCAGCCGGCCAGGTTGCGCGAAGAGAAAACCCGGTAGTCGTTGAACAATTCCCGCTCGAACCGGAGAAAAAACTCCGGCGGCTGTCGCTCCTCCTGTGCCTCTTCTTCCTCCTCGTTGTCGCCGGTGTCGTTGTCCGTTTCCTCTTCGTCGGTGTCCTCTTCGTCCGTTTCGGGATATTGCACGATGATTTCGGTTTTTATTCCGCGAACGTCCGGCAGGGGAGAGGCCGAGACGTCGAAGGCTTCGGCGGCGGGGCCGACGCGAATGATGGATACCTTGTCGATAACGACGTCGTCCACCGGCCGGTCGGGGGGGATTTCCTCGCGGGAGGAACTGTCGTCGTGGCTGTCGTCCTCTTCGCTTTCCTCCAGGTCGGGATCTTCGTCCTCCTCCGGTCGCTCGATTTCCGAGCCCGTGCCAACGTTGCCGATCGCTTCCACCGTATCCATTCCCTCGACCACCTCGCCGAAAACGGTGTGGGCCCCGTCCAGGTTCGGTGTGGCATCGAGGGTGATGAAGAACTGGCTGCCGTTGGTGTGGGCGCCCGCGTTGGCCATGGAAAGGATGCCCGGTCCGGAGTGGGAGAGTTCGGGAACGATTTCGTCGCCGAAGGTATAGCCGGGACCGCCGGTGCCGTCACCGCGGGGAGAGCCCGCCTGGATGACGAAGTCCTCCACCACGCGATGGAACAGGATACCCTCGTAAAACGGGTCGGTGCGAACGGTTCCATCGATTTCGTCGAGCCAGCGGCGGCTGCCTTCGGCCAGACCTATGAAGTTGGCCACGGTCATCGGGGTTTCTTCAAAGTGGAGGCGGCACGTGAATTCGCGGACCTCGTCTTCGTCTCCGGTACGGGTCAAGGTGACCTCAAACCGGGCGTAGAGCCCGTCCGGCAGTTCGGCTTCTCCCGATTCGCCGTACAGGGCCGGCGATCCGGCGGCAAACGTGGCCAGGGCCAGGGCGAAACGATGGAATCGTGCGGTGCAATAACTCATGGTTTTCCTGTTCAACTTGGAAGAATCCGGGCGCGATTGCACGGATAAATTTCGGCGGGTGTCGAGCGGGCGCGGACGGGGGGCTCAGCTTCCCGGTTTGATCGCGGGAGTCGCGGCCAGGTGTTCGGGGAGGGCGTCCGGAGCGTAGGTGGGAAAGCTGAGATCGACCAGGGATACCAGGGGTATGGGGAACGCGGCCGCTCCGTCGCTGCGGTCCACCAGGACCGCCAGCGCCTGCGGGGCTCCCCCGTGTTTTACGGCAATGTCGATCGCCTCCCGCGCGCGGCCCCCGCGGGTGATCACGTCCTCCACCACCAGGATTTTTTCGCCCGGGGCGATCTTGAATCCGCGCCGCAACGCGAGCCGGTCCTCGACTTTTTCCACGAACAGGAAACGACTCCGGCTCCGGCGGGCCACTTCCTGGCCGATCACCAGGCCCCCCATGGCCGGCGCCAGCACGGTGTCGAAGCTGTAGTCTCCCAGTTTGGCCAGGAGGAGTTCCGCCAGGCGCTCGACGTATTCCATGTTCTGGCAGACCTGGGCGCATTGGAAAAAGTATTCGCTGTGGAGTCCCGAGCGGAGCACAAAATGCCCCTGCAGGAGGGCGCCGCTTTTTCGGAACAGGTCGAGAGCTTCTTGGTCGGGAGCGTTCATTTGCCGCCGCATCATGAAGGGATGGGGCGAAAAAACAAGAATCGATCGCCCGGATCCGTCGCCGGGCGCCGGCGCCAATCGTAATTTCCATTTTGCCATCAGCGTGACATCGGGCTTATACTGTCCGCAGTCATGGTGAATCAGGCAGAATTGGAGGACGAACTCGGGGACGTTCTGGAGAAAGCGATGAAGCACGCCGGAATGACGGAGGAGTCGCTGGCCCGGAAGTCGGGGGTTTCCGTCGCCAAGATCAAGGATGCGGAGGACTACCGCTACGATCTGGCGCCTTCGGAACTGCGCAGCCTGGCCGCGGTCCTCAAACTCAACGAAGTGGGCCTGTCCGCCCTGAGCGGCGGCCGTTACCCCCTGCCCGAACTCAAGGGTCTCCCCTTCGTGCTTCACCCCCTGGCCATGTCCTTCGGCGTCGGGCGGGTCAACGCCTATGTCGTGGCGGAACGCGGGGCGGATACCGGAATTCTCTTCGATACCGGAAATAACTATGGCGAGCTCGGCGAGCGCTGGCCGGGTTCCATTCGGTTTTTGACCGCTGTTTTTTTGACTCATTGGGACGCCGACCACGCCGGAGGGCTGGCGGGCGTTCGCCGGCGTTACCCGGACACCCCGGTCTTCGGTCCGCCGGGAACCGATACCCGATTCACCACCCTGGCCGGAACGGAAGAGATCCGGTTGCCCGGGTTCAGAATTCAGACCATGAGCACACCGGGCCATTCCGATCACCACCACTCGTATCACGTGCAGCTGGCGGAAAAGCCGGGCCCGGGGGTTCTGGTGTCCGGCGACCTCCTCTTCGCGGGGTCGGTGGCATGCGCCTTTTATTCGCCCCGCCACCTCCTGTGCAATGTCCGGCGCATCCTGGCCGAGATGGACGGAGAAACCGTGGTCGCTCCCGGTCACGGTCCCCTGACCACGATTGAAAACGAGCGCCGCTACAATGTGTTTAATTATTGAGAACGAACCCCGAACCTGTGCCGTGCCGGGGAGGGAGGTTCGGGTTTGACGGAAGCGCGCCCGGCGGGACCTTGAGGAAAGCGGGATGAAATTTGTCGTCGATACCAGCATTTTCACCAACCCGGACATCTACCGTTTTTTCGGCGACGATCCGGACGCGGCGACCCGGAGGTTCTTCGAACTGGTGCACGCAAGTCGTCACGAGGTTTACCTTCCCCGCAGCATCAAGAAGGAGCTCGATCACTTTATCCTGCCGGAAACCTCCCGCATGGTGGAGCGGGGCGGCATTGTCCGGTCGCCGAATCGTTACGAACTGTTTATGCCGGCCTCGCTGTTCTACGAATTTGTCGAGGAAATGCGTATCCGGATCGACAAGGGGCTGCGGGTGGCCGAACGGGCTGCGCGTACGATGAGCAAGGAGGATGTGCGGGCTCTCCGGGAACAGTACCGGGATTCGTTGCGGCACGGGATTATCGACAGCAAGGAGGACATGGATGTCATCCTTCTGGCGAAGGAGGTCGGCGCCAACGTGATTTCGGCCGATGAAGGGGTCAAGAAATGGGCCGATAAAATGGGGTTGCGCGTCATGGACAACCGCCACCTGACCGATCTCTTTCGGCGCGTGCCGGGCAGTGAGCTTCAATCATAGAAAAGTTTTCCCCCGAGCATTCGCTGCAGGCGTCCCGTGGCCTTGGGAAACCGGCGTTCGAAGGTGAAGCGCCAGAACCCGTCATTCACCGGCTCCAGGGCTATCGGTTGAATTTCGACCTGGTGAGAGCGCGAAAGGAAGGTCTTGAACGCCTCCGCCGTTTCGCGGTGATGCACGTTCATGGTGTAGCGTTCCGAGACTTTTCCCCCGTGGGCGATGTGGTCGAAGATCTCGAGGGCGGGACGGAATGAACTCCCCAGTCGGTCGAGGTGGGAGGGGTCGCTGAATTCCCAGCAGTGGGCCAGCAGGCGCTGGATCCTCTCGGTGAAGTAACCCGGGGCGGTTTCCCCGAGCAGGGATGACACGTGCCGGAGGTCGTTGAGGTCGGAGAAGGCGGTCACGTACTTGCGCGACGGGCGCCGGCCGCGGGCGTCTTTGATCACAATTCCCTCGCGCTCGTGGCGGTGGAGTTCGTGAATAATTTTTTTGATCTCCCCGACGCTTTTGCGGGTGAAGCGCCCGAACGAGCGCACCGTCCGCAGGGAATAGTTCTCCAGCAGCCGGTAACGTTTCTCCGGAGCGAGGAATCGTCCCTTGTCGTCAATGACGGCGAAGACGAAAAAACCGACGTCGTCGAGGTCGAGGTGGCATTCCGAGAGGTAGGGATTGGCCCGGCCCACGATCTCGCCGCAGAGGGTCCATCCGGGATAATCCCGGAAAAAGGTCTCGTCGACCAGGTCGGTGCGATCCGTCAGAAAAGGGCAGACGAATCCCCCGCGGGTGAGACCGAAGATCCGCCCCCGGTGGCTGAAGTAACGGGCGTTGAAGCCGTCCAGTTTTTCCTCCAGGTAAAAGGCGGGCGCGTAGCGTTCCAGTCCGGCTTCGAGGTGGTAGATTCGGCCGATGCTGGGAAAGGCCGGAATCTCCCGGGTGCCGACGGCAACCTGGCCCCGTTTTTTACCTTTCTGCACCCGGCGGATATCAGAAGGTACGTCCATGCGTTGACTATCGGGGTGCGGGTGACGGTTTTCAATCGCCGGAGTGATTTCGTATCTCCGTGGTTCCGGCGCGCTGCTATGAGGGTTCGTTTGCAAGTGGAAAATGGTCCGATTTCTACATTTTTGGATTATTTGGATTTGCTTT
>PXDC01000029.1 GCA_003565135.1 Verrucomicrobiota bacterium | reverse complement strand
GGCCGCCACGGATAATCAGTGGGGTGTCATCTGGTTCCCCGGAATCACCGACGCCGGTGATATCGGAGCGGGTTCTTCCTACGGGTTTTTTACCAATGAAAACCTGACTATCCCGAGTGCTGGTTCCACTGTCAACTATTCCGAGTTCATCGGCAACGACATCAAGTCGGCCGATTACACGATCGTTCCCGAGCCGTCCACTTACGCGGCGATCTTCGGGTTTGGCATTCTTCTCTTCGTCTTCCTGAGGCGTCGTTTCCAGAAGTAGTCCGTCAAGCTAGCTAAAGATTCATAGAGAAAGGCCCTCCCGTTCGCCGGGGGGGCCTTTTTCTGTCCCGGAAACCTTTCTGCCGCAATAAAACGAATTTAAATTGATCCGGACGTTACCGTCGCTATGTTTGACTGGATCAATAGGAATCTCATCTATGCCGTCCAGCCACCCAAGTACGCTCAAAGAACCGTCCGCGATCCGATACTTTAAAAAGATGCTGATCCGCTTCGGTCTGGCTAAAAAGGTCAAGCACCGTGACGGCGCCATCTTCTTCCGTTTCCTCTGGAAACGAATCGCGGTTCTGATGCTGGCCATGGCCTTTGCCGGGTACGGTATCCTGGTGGCCGGCGCGTATTTCTTCATCAAGTACGAGCGGGACTTCTCGGATATCCGCTATTTCGATCTGTTTTTCCCGCACCGATGGGATGACTACCGGGTAGCGCGGGGGGATTATTACATTGATCAGGCTTTGGAGGTTCTGAATGACCCCGGAGATCGTTCCGGGAATCCGTTTCTGCTGCTAAGAACCGGTGTGGGCCTGTCGCCGGAGAATCACGAGGGGCGCTTGAGACTGGCCGAGTTTTATGCCCAGATGGGCCGTTCTTCCACGGCCATAAGGGTCCTTGAAGCGCGCCTGGAAGAAAATCGGGACAATCGGGAATACCTGCAGCGTTACTTGCTGATGCTGTTTAACAATATCCGGGACGATCGTGTGATTGAAGTCGGCGAGGAACTCCTGGCCGAAGGGGGCGATGGGACTTCGGACCGCGACAACATGTTGGCCACGGCGGTGGCGACGGCTCATTATTACCGGGGGAATTACGACGAGGCGGAAGTGTACATCGAACGGTATGGTTTGATCCACCAGAAAGACGGATTCCTGCTGCAGGCCCGCATTGATTGGAGTCGTGGATCGGAAGACCTGGCCATTTCCCGACTGGAGGACGCGATTGACGGAGGGACCAGCGACCACGACGTCTACCTGTTGTTGCTCGATTTCTTGCTGGAGGCCGGCCGGGAGGACCGTGCCGCCCGCGTGGCGCTTTTGCGTTATGTCGACGATCCGCTCAGTCATGAACCTTTAATCGGCTTGATTCACGTCAATCACCAGACAGGCCGAACGGAGTCGTTGCAGGACGACATTGACTCCTACTTTCACCAATTCGGTCGTTCGGAAGAGGCTATGGAGTTATTGGCGGTGATTGCCGGAAGTTGGGGCGATGCTTCGTTGGCGGAGCGAATTTACCGGCACTGCCAGGAGCGGGGCATGAGTACCGAGGCGGCCGCCTATCATTGGGTCGAGACCCATGTGGTGGCGGGGAATCACCGCCGCGCCCTGGAAGTGGCCGAGAACTGGGACGAAGTTCCCGCCGAGTGGGAGCGCGGTCACTATCTGCCGCTTCAGGCGCAGTTGGCGGCGGCGCACTACGGAGCGGGCAACCGCGGTGAGGGCGAGATCCTGATTTCCGAGCTTTTCGGCCAGGGTTTCCTGCGACCGGATCATTACGCCCGGCTGGCCGAACGCCTGGTCGACATGGGTGAAGCCGGACAAGCCCGCCGGATTCTGGCTCACGTGCGCAACAATTATCCGCACTATCAGACGGCGCTTTCCCGGTTGATCGAACTTGACATTGCGACCCGCCACCGAGCCGATTTGCTGTCCAACGTGAGGGAGTATCTGGGGATGCGGCAGCCTTCAGTGGCACTGCTGGAGAAGGCTTATGCCTTTATTGGAAGCGATCTATTCCTGTACCGGCCGGAACGCGAGGAAGTCCTCGAATCTCTGGAAGGGGTATTGCAGAGCTGAAGGAGGGGTTTTTTCCGGAATTTTCGCTTTCCGCGACGGCTCCCGCCAACCCCATTCAGGGCAGGTCCTGTTCGCTCCCGTCGGTCGATGGGAAAGGGGGCTGTTGCCGGAGTCCGGACGGTCGCGTCAGGACGGCGAGAGGTCCCGGGGAGGCGGCAACGGGGGCTTTTTTTTGACGGTAAATGAAACTATGTTTAGTTTTCGGGGATTGTTAGCATTAGATAATCAGTTGTCCACGGATGTTCGGCTTGGGGTCCAATAAGAGAAATCAAAGTGCGGGTTGGCGCGGGGTGGTGCGGAGCGGTGGGTCGTTTCGCCTTCCCGGCACGGCCGCGTTTACCCTGGTGGAGGTCCTGGTGGCCCTGGCAATTTTTGCCATCGCGACCGTGGTGCTGGGCTCGGCGTACGTCAATGTCCTGCAGAGCTACGAATCGATTCGTCGCGATCAAATTGCGGACGCGGAGACTGAGTTCGTGTTCTCCCGCATCCTGACGGAGGAGATCCGGGAAGAATTCGAGGCCGGCGGGACGATTGAGACGCTTCATGCGGGTAATTTCAACTGGGGTGCGCACCTGGAATCGACCGGTGTGGCGGATCTTTTTCGCGCCGAGGTCCGCGTGACCCCGCCCGGACGGACCGAGGGGGGACGCCCGCGCGAGGTGACCCGGAGTTTTATCCTCTTCCGTCCCGGATGGCAGGAGCCCGACGAGCGCGAGCGCCTGCGGGAGGAAACCCGTCAACGCCTGGAGGAACAGCGGAGGTTCCAGGACGGTCGGGGAGGGTGGAGGTAAACGATGAACCTGGGGAATCCGATCGAGCGCAAGCGTCACGCGACGGGTCGCGGGGACGTGCGGCCTCCACTTTCGGCGTCGCCGGCCCGCGGGTGGCCGAGGTTTACGCGAATCGCTGCCGCGGGGCAACGGGGCTTTACCCTGATCGAGACGCTTCTGGCGCTGTTTCTTGCGGCGATTGTTTTGGTGTCGGTCAACCTGTTTGTGTTTTCCATGGGGGAATTATGGGGTCGGGGCGGCGACGACCGCCTGTTCGATCGGCACGTAAACGGAGTCACCCGTTTTCTGCAGAACAGTATCGACCAGGCGACGATGGAAATGCGGCCCGCGCCGGAAAACGGCGCCGCCGAAGGGGGCCGGGAAGCGGGTCGGTTGTCGTCGACCTACCTCGGCGAACCCCCGTCTGACCGCGGGTTCGGAGATCCCTACATCACCTTTGAATTACTGGAAAGCCCCGGAATCCTCATTTGGCCGGAAACGCCGCTTCCCTTTATCGTCTGTTACCTGGAGTTTTCCCCGGACGACGGGCTCTCCCTCCTGTGGCATTCCCGTCTGGAAGAGGGGTTCGAGGACGACCCGCCGCGTCGGACCCTGCTCTCGCCCTTTGCCCGTGAACCGGTATTCGAGTATTACGATCCGGAAACGGAAAGCTGGACGGAGCGTCCGGATTTTGAGAGGGACGCGGAGGGGGAGGATATGCTGCCCGACCGGGTGCGAATCCCGTTTGCTTCGGAAAAACGCCAGACGGAACGGGTTATCACATTGATCGGCAACAAGCGGGGGGCATTGGGAGCGGCCATACAGTGAGAAACGCGACCTACAGCGAAGGTGCGGTGGGGAATCCACTGTTGCGGACCCGGGGAGCGGTCCTGGTTTTCACCCTGGTCATGATCTTCATGACCTCGGTGGCGGTTTTCCTGTTTATCGAGAAGGCGACGTATGAAATCCGTACGGAAGCGGTTTACATGGAACGCGACCGCCTGCGCCCGCAAGCCTATTCCGCCCTGGAGGTTGTCATGGCCGTCCTCCACGACATCAAGGAGATTGAAGGCACGCTCTACGATTCCCCCCAGGGATGGGAGAACCCCCTGGATTACGCGGGCGTTGAATTGCCCGGAGACCTCCGGGTCGCGGTTTCGTTTATCGACGAAACCGGGAAACTGCCGCTCCCGCGGATGGACCGTGACCGTTTGATTCGCCTGTTCGAGGAATTGGACTACGAGATGACGGCGATCGATGGCCTGGCGGATGCTCTTCTCTCCTGGGTCGACGAAAGTTACGATCAAAACCAGGTTTCAGGGGGATTTTTCGGCTACGACCGGGGCGACCTCCCGTACCGTGCCAGCCACCAGCCCCTGAAAAGCCTGTACGAACTGGCCGCGGTGGAAGGTTTTCGGGAACTTTTCTTCGATCCGGGGGGGACACCGACCG
>PXDC01000123.1 GCA_003565135.1 Verrucomicrobiota bacterium | reverse complement strand
CTTTCCGCCTTCCGCTTTCCGCCTTCCGCTTTCCGCTTTCCGCTTTCCGCTTTCCGCCTTCCGCCTTCCGCCTTTCTTCCCTCCCCCGCTCCTCGCCCCACGTCCCTCGCCTCCTGTCCCCTGTCCCCTCTTCCCTCCCCCACGTCCCTCGCCCCACGTCCCTCGTCCCCTTCCCCCCCTACCACAACTCGCCCTGCTCGGCACCCGCCTGCGAGCGGTCGTCGAGAAAGGCGCCGTAACGTTTCAGCCAGTCGTCGATCTTGGCGGTGTAGTAGTCGGGATCGTACGGGGCCTCTTCGGGATCGTAATGCTCCACCGGACGGGCCCGCTGCCAGTCCGGCATGCGTTTCTTTTCCCCGCGCACGATGTAGTAGGTGACGCGATCGCCCGAATTGGGAACGGGATCGAGCTGAAGGGCCGCCTCGAGGGAGGCGCGGCGCGGTTTCTTTTTGGCCCCTTCGAGCGCTTTGCGGTAGGCCTCCGGGCTCTGGCTGAGGACTTCCGACCGGGCGATCTCGCGGATGTCGACGTCGCCGGCCCGGATCCTCCGGCGGTAGTCCTCGACCAGGCGGGCGGGCGATTCGGCGTCGACACCGAGCAGGTGGCGGATCAACACGTCGGTCAGCTTCTTCAGGTACGGTTCGATCCCCCGCGACCGCAACGCGGAGCCGCGCAGGGTGATCTTCCCGCCGTCGAAGAGGGCGTAATTTTTGGCCTTGTAGCAGAACATGGATTCGTACGAACCGTCGAACTCCAGTTCGATCCCACCGGGCATGACCGGCTTAACTTTTTCCAACAGCGCCTCGGGCCGGTCGAAATGCTCTTCCGAGGCCAGGTAGATGCCGTCGGTGTCCGCCTCCAGCACCGTGCAGCCGAGCTCGGTGAATTTTTCGATCAGTTTCTGGAGCAGGTCCCGGCCCCGCGCGGTTACCTCCGCCGCCAGTTCGCCGTCGGCAAAGCGGGCGTTGGGGAAACCGAGGTAACCGTAGAAGGAGTTGATTATGATTTTGAAGGCCGCCTGCCGGGCCTCGTATTCGGTCCGGCGGTCCTCGGCGGTTTCCTCCCGCGCCAACGTCTTGTACTTGAGCCGGTACTCGCGAAGTTGTTGTAACAGGGGAATGAATACGCCGAGGGAATCGTTGCCCGGATTCCGGTCCATGCTCAGCAACAGGCTGGGATAAAGCGACGCCACGTCGAAATGCAGCACCCGCCGAAATACCCCGACCTCGAACCTGCGGGTGAACCCGCCTTCGTAACGCTTCACCTCCGGCGGTTCCGGCAGCGCCTGCCGGGCGTGAAAATATTCCTCCAGGAACATGAGATCGATTTTCCAGCTCGTTCCCCGCAGAAGCACTTCCTGCAGGGTCATGGGAAAATTCCGGGTCTGGGCGAAGTAGGTGGGAAGGAGTACGTCGGCGACTCCCGCGGTTTCCCGCAGGTCGTCCGCCAGGTACGCGCGAAAACGTTCGCGGTCGCGGTGGTACATTTCGCCGATACGGCTCCCCTCGATGTAGGTGCGGTCGCCGCCGTCCTCCGGGGTGACCCCGAGGCGCACCGCCACGTCCTTCAGGCCGTACCCCGGCAGGTCGCGTGTGGTGACGTCGTAAAGCAGCACCATGAGGTACGTATCCACCACCGTGCGACCGGGGATGTCACAACGGGGGAAATCGATCCACCTTTCCGCCGCCTTGAGACGGCTGCTGCGGAAGGCCGCCTCCCGTCCGAAACGCCCCCAGGCGCAGGGAAGCTTGAGTCGCTTCGCCCGCAGGCGCAGGTAGTCGAGATCGAATTTGAAGATGTTGTGCCCCTCCAGCGTGTCGGGATTTTTTTCCCGCAGAACGTCGGCAAAGGTCTCCAGGAGTTTTCGTTCCGCATCGTCGGAATCCTCCTCCAGCTCGATCATTTCATTCTCCCCGTCGACCCGCAGCCCGATGGCGAGAATCCGGTCCCCGGCGCGACGCGGGTCACTGAACCCGCCCTCTTCCGTGCAACCGGTCTCGATATCGAGCTGGCAGCGGCGGAGGTCCCCGAAAGCCATGCCCCCGTAGACCCGTTCCCGGTTGCGCAGGAGGAATTGGCTCTCCAGGGAACGGAGAAAGTCGGTTTTGCCGCCCGGCGAAGCGCCGCCGACACAATTCCGGTACCCCTCGAGGTCGCGAAAGGTCAGCAGGCTCCGAAAAACGCCCGGTCCGGAAAGGACCTCCACTTCGAGATCGCCGCCCCGGGGACCGGCCCCCTCGCGGGCCCAGGCGAACGGGGCGAACGGCGCCGTCCGTTCGCTCCGTCCCCCCTTTTCATCCCGCACCGCGAGGTGCGCTTCGCCTTCCGGAGAAACCCAGATGCCGCATAGCGATTCCATCCCTGGACCATCGCCGGCCCGGACCGATTATTCAACGTTTTTGCCCGCCTCCGGTACCGGGGAGCCGTCGTCCGCGACCGCACCTTCCTGCGATCACACTTGCAGAACGCCGCTCTCCTGCACTAGATTGCCGACATGAAGAACGACGTCATCGAGGTCACCATCAAGGGAGTCATGCCGACCTCCAACGGGTGCGCCGTGTTTCTCGGCAACGAGGAGAAGACATTCGTGATCTACGTTGATGCCGGGATCGGGACCGCGATTTCGATGACGCTCAACGGGATCAAGAAGGAGCGCCCGTTGACCCACGACCTGATCGGCAATATCTTTCTCGGTCTCGGTGTGGAATTGAGGCGGGTGGTCATCAACGACGTCCGCGACGGCACATTCTTCGCCCGCATCATCCTGGAGATGAACAACGAAATCGAGTCGAAGATCGTCGAAATCGACGCGCGCCCCAGCGATTCCATCGTCCTCGCCCTCCAGCAAAAACACCCCATTTACGTCGCCCACGAGGTGTTCGACAATATGGAGGACATGACGGAAATCCTCGACCGTATCCTCAAGCAGCAGAACGAGGAAAAAGAAGATTAACCGCCCCGCCGTCCCGGCGCCGGCCGGGCTGTTCTCCATGGATCGCACGCTCCCTCCAGTCATGGCCCCGGGCCGGCCCGCCACCGCCCTCGCGCCCATGCAGGACGTGACCGATCTCCCGTTCATGCGGGTGATTCACCATTACGGCGATCCGGATTACTACTTCACCGAGTACTTCCGGGTCCACGCGCACTCCCGTCTCGAACCGCACATCCTCCGGTCCATCACCGAAAACAAAACCGGCCGCCCCGTCTTCGCGCAAATGATCGGCGAATCGATTCCCGAGCTGGTCAAAACCGCGCGCGAGCTACGGCGCCACCCCGTGGCCGGTATCGATCTCAATATGGGCTGCCCGGCCCCCAAGATTTACAAGAAACACTGCGGCGGCGGTCTCCTGCGCGACCCGGCGCGGATCGACCGGGTGCTCGGCGCCCTGCGCGAAGCCATTCCCGGCCGGTTCACAGTCAAGATGCGTATCGGGTTCGATTCGACCGACACCTTTCCCGCCCTCCTCGACCTGATCGACAAACACGGGATCGATCTGCTCAGCCTGCACGCCCGCACCGTCCGCCAGGGGTACCGGGGGGAGGCCCATTACGATTACGTGCGCCTGGCGGTCGAACGCCTGTCCTGTCCCGTCCTGGCCAACGGGAACATCCTCTCCGCGGACCGGGCCCTCCGCGTCGCCGCCGAAACGGGATGCCACGGGCTCATGATCGGGCGGCACGCCATCCGCAATCCCTGGATCTTCCGCCAGATCCGCGAGGCCTTCGGCGGTGCCCCCGTGTTCCGGCCCACCCTCGGCGACGTCCGCGGCTACGTCGAACGGCTCTACCACACCACCCGGACCGGGGCATGCCCGGAGCAGCTTCACGTCAACAAGATGAAGAAATACCTCAACTTTCTCGGCCAGGGCGTCGACCCGGAGGGGAAATTCCTCTATGAAATGCGACGCACCCGCACCGAGGCGGACCTTTTCACCGTCTGCGACCGCCACCTGCTCACCGCCCCCGAAACCCCCTTCGCCGACGAACCCTACGACGGGGTCATCGCCCGCCCCAACTGCGAAGGACCGGCGACCGAAACAGCCGCCGTTTCAAACCGTTGAGGCCGATCGGAAGATTGGTGATTGGTGACTCGTGACTGGTGTTCCCCTCGTAGGGCCTGTCCGTGAGGACAGGGAACCTGAACGTAGGCCTGTCCGTGAGGACAGGGAACCGAACGTAGGGCCTGTCCGTGAGGACAGGGAACCGAACGTAGGCCTGTCCGTGAGGACAGGGAACCGAACGTAGGCCTGTCCGTGAGGACAGGGAACCGAACGTAGGCCTGTCCGTGAGGACAGGGAACCGAACGT
>PXDC01000159.1 GCA_003565135.1 Verrucomicrobiota bacterium | reverse complement strand
GAGTTTCATTGGCAGCTGACGGGGGTTCCGCCCTCGCTGAACTGGAACGATATCGGGGAGGCCGCTTCGGGGTGGCACGTGCTGATCCACAACGGGCAGCGCGGCACCAGTACCGGCGCCCACTGGAACAACCGGCATCCCCGCAGCGCGGTCGGGATCAGCCAGGACCAGAAGCGGATGCTGATGGTTCTGATCGAGGGCCGCATGCCGGGCGACGCCGACGGCATGAGCCTGGACATGGTGATCGATTTTTTCGAGCACATGGATGCCTACCACGCGCTGGAATTCGACGGCGGGGGATCCTCCGCCCTGGCCGGTCGTCTCGACGGCGAAAATCAGCTGTTCAGTCGTCCGTCCGACGGCAGCGAACGTTTTGTTCCGGCCGGTCTCGGTGTGTTCGTGGACTACGACGAACCGGAACTCACCGAGATCATCATCGACAACCGGGATCCGGCCCCCGCGATGAGCCGCAGCGGATCCTGGAGCGTCGGCGCCTTCGGTTCACCGTACGGAGACGACTACCACTGGGCCAGTGTCACCAGTTCCACCAGCCCCTCGGCCACCGCCACCTACCGGCCCTCCATCAGCATCCCCGGGACCTACGACATTTTTACCTGGTGGGTGCCCGGGGGGAACCGGGCCACCAGCGTTCCGCACCGGATCGTTCATGCCGGGGGGGCGCAGACCGTTTCGGTCAACCAGCAAGAGGCGGGGGAGGCCTGGCGCCTGCTGGCCGGGGCGGTTCCCATGGACACCGGCAGCGACGGGTACGTCCGGATCGGCAACAATGCCAGCGGTGGTTCGGTGGTCATCGCCGACGCCGTGCGCTGGATGCTGGTCGAGCCCGACACCACCCGGTTTGCCGGGTGGCGGGCGGTCCACTTTAACGAAGAGGAACGGGCCGATCCGGCCATCAGCGGCAAGGGGGCCGATCCGGACGGCGACGGCATTCCCAATCTCATGGAATTCGCCCTCGGGCTCGATCCCCGGGTCCCCAATGCCGAGGCCCTCCCGGTTCCCGAAGTCCGGACGGTGGAAGACGGCGACGACGACGCCTACCTGACGCTGACCTTCACCCATCCCTCGGATCTCCAAGGGATCGATTACGAGGTGCGCCTCTCGGGAGACCTCGACGACTGGTCGGAGGGCGCCGTGCTGGCCCGGAGTGCGGACAACGGCGACGGGACCACAACCCGAACCTACCGCGACACCCGGCCCCACAACACCGCCCGCCAACGGTACATGCAGCTGCGCGTTGTCCCGGAATAGGTGAAACCGTTTGCCCGGCCGGGGAATCCGGCCTTTTTTACATCCGATCCGGGAAAATTCGTATCCATATAATCCATACAGCGAACCGGCGACCGTCACAGCCGGCAATATTCAAGGCCTCATGACCACGTCCGTCACTTCCTTTCGCAGGGCTTTTCTTTTTGTCCTGATTGTCCCGGTCTCAATGGGCATGTTTGCCACCGCCTTGCCGGCGGAAACGGAATTCCGGGGCCTATGGGTGGATTCGTGGGGGGCGGGAATCCATACTCCCGGCCAGGTGACGGAGCTCGTCGCCGATGCCCGGGCGGGGAACTTCAATGCGATCCTTCCCCAGGTCGTGCGCCGCGGCGACGCCTTTTACGACAGCGGCATCCTCCCCGGGAGCACGTCGATTTCCTCCGATTACGATCCTTTGGCCGACCTGGTACAGAAAGCCGCCGCCGCCGATCCCCCCATCGAAGTGCATCCCTGGATCGTGGTTTATCCACTCTGGAATCAGCGCGACACACCGCCCCCGCAGCCGGATCACGCTTATCACCGGCATCCCGAGTGGTTGACCCGGAACGAGGCCGGGGATACCTGGGACGGCAGGAATTACCAGCTCGACCCGGGGCATCCGGGGGTGCAGCAACACGTGCACGCTATCGCCATGGAGATTGTGGAGAACTACCCGGTGCACGGGATTCACCTCGACTACATCCGCTATAACGGACAACAATGGGGCTACAATGAGGTGGCGGTAGCCCGCTTCAACCAGCTCCACGGGAGCGAGGGCCAGCCGGCTTCGGACGATCCCTCCTGGCAGCAGTTTCGCCGCGACCAGGTGACCGGACTGGTGCGCCGGATCTACTTTTCCGTCCTGGAGTCCCGGCCGGAGGTCAACGTGTCCGCGGCCACGATCGGCTGGGGACACGGCCCGTCGTCGACCGCCGGATGGACCCAAACGGCCGCCTACGCCACCGTTTTCCAGGACTGGCGATCCTGGATGGAGGACGGCATTCTCGACACCAACATGCCCATGTTTTATTTCGACTTCAAGGAGTCGAATCGCGAATCCATGTGGGCGGGTTGGACGACCTTTGCCAAAGATCACAAGTACGGGCGCCACCTCTCGATCGGACCCGGCCTCTACCTCAACACCGTGGCCGACGGCATCGTGCAGATCCGTTCCACGCGCGAGGCGACCGCGGAGGGCAACCGGGCCGACGGAATAACCGGCTACTCCTACCGCGCGACCAACGATGAAGGCGTTTCCCGGTCGGCTTTTCTCGCGGCGTTGACCGGTCCCTCGGAACACGATCCGGAGCCGGAACCGGTGTTCGCCGAAACCGCCGCGGTACCGGATTTGCCCTGGAAGCACGCGCCCGTGGACGGGCATTTGCAGGGGGTCGTTCTGGCCCCCGACGGGAGCCGGGCGGACGGCGCCGTGGTGGAGATATCCGGACCGGAGACGCGCACCACCACCGCGGACGCGAGGGGTTTCTACGGGTTCGTCGACCTGGAGCCGGGAACGTACCTGGTGACCGCGGTTGTTTCCCGCTCCGGAATGCGTTCGGAAGAGGAGGCGGTGGCGGTCGAAGCCGGTGAGATCGCGGTATGGGACCTGGTGGTGGTGGAAGGAGCCGTTGACGAGATTATCATCGACAACCCCGACGCCACCTTCCAAGGGAGCTGGTTCACGGGCAGCGCCGGGACCCCTTATGGGGAGGATTACCATTGGGCCGGCACGACGGACGGTGATGCCGACCGCACGGCGACCTACACGCCGAACATCCCTGTACCCGGGACCTACAACGTCTACGCCTGGTATGTGCCGGGAGGAAACCGGACGGACAACGCCCGTTACGACGTGACGCACCGCGACGGGACCGATACGGTCCGTGTCGACCAGCGTTCCGGCGGCGAGGAGTGGGATTTGATCGGCTCCGGATTGTATTTCCGCGGCGGCACCTCCGGCAATGTCCGTATTTCCAACGATACCGGGGCAACCGGCGACGTGGTGATCGCGGACGCGATCCGCTGGGAACTTGTCGAGGCCGACCCGCCGCCGGAGCCGGATGATTTTTATTCGGGTATCGAAGTATCGGCCGGGACGGAACGGGCGGAGGTTTTGTGGACCACGGCCGAACCCGCGTATTCATGGGTGGATTACGGGACCACGGAAAGCCTCGGGGCTTCGGAGTCCTCGGGCTCGGAAATGGCGACCGAACACCGGGTGGAACTGACGGGATTGACCGGTGGCACCGGCTACTTTTTCCGGATCCGGGCGGAGACCGCGGAATACGAGGTGGTCTCACCGCTTGTGGCGTTCGAGACCGTTTCCGCGATTATCCTGACACACCCGGATGCCGATTACACCGGTTCCTGGGACACCGCGACCTTTGGAGAACCGTACGGGGACGATTACCGGAGGGCGTGGACGGTGGACGGAAGCGAGCCCACGGCCACGGCAACCTATGCGCCGTCGATCGCGGTTTCCGGGACGTATGATATCCACATCTGGTACACCGAAGGAACCAACCGGTCCAGCGACACACCCTACCTGGTTTCCCACGCCGATGGAGAAACCGAGCTGCATTACGATCAGCGCACCGGAGGCGGCCAGTGGCGGCGTTTGCTGGCGGACGTCGCCTTCGAGTCGGGAGACGCCGGGTTCGTCCGTCTGGGAAACAACGCCGATGGCTCGGTGGTGATCGCGGACGCCATGAAATTCGTTCTCATCACTCCGGCGGCGGACCCGGTGCTGACCGTGCTGATCGAAGGGGACGGGACGGTGACCCGGGACCCGGACCATCCGGCGTACGCGCCCGGCACCGCGGTGGAGCTGTCCGCGACACCGGAGTCAGGATACGCTTTTTCCCATTGGAGCGGCGCTATCAACGAATCGGAAAACCCGGTATCCCTCGTGGTCGACACGGACAAGTACGTGACGGCCCATTTCATCCGGACCTTTGCGGCGTGGGCCGAAATGCATTTTTCCGGGGCGGAACTCGACGATCCCGACGTCAGCGGCCCGAACGCGGATCCTTTCGGTGCCGGT
>PXDC01000243.1 GCA_003565135.1 Verrucomicrobiota bacterium | reverse complement strand
GGATCCCCTCCCTCCGGAACAGCCGCTTCGAGTTCTTTCCGGAGGAGGAACTCGAGGCGGAAACATCGTACCGCATAACGGTTTCACCGGGGATTCGCGATTCCGAAGGCCGCGTCCTCGAATACGGATACCGCCGGTCCTTCCAAACCGGTCCTTAAGGCCTCCGCCCCGCCCGTCTGTACAGGTAAAGATGCAATAATCTCGATAGCAGGAGCTCGCTTCATCACAGTCTGATTCCGTTAAGCTTTCCCGAACCGTCACCTCGTGCTATCCAGGAATCAATAAATCCGATCCACCGTTCGCGCTTCAATTCAACCCCCAATCCCCGGACCAACAGACTTAATCTGTGAACTCCAGCCTCGAAAGGCTTTCCCGGTATCCTCACGCCCGGTTGCGGACTGCGAATCGTTCCTCCCAACGCTCAATATGCGGCACCCCCGCCGGGCCGGGAACCGCGAGCTTTCAAGTAAATCAACAACCGACAACCCTGATAACGAACGATGAAACGAACATTACCGTACATGACCCTCACCCTGGTTTCCCTCGTGGCCTTTGCCGGCACCGCCAAAGCGTTCGAGCCGGTCTCCTGGCAGTTCGGCAGCGACCACGACGGCGACGGCGGCTTTATACTTCAATCCGTAGCGGATGAAGGTACTCCCGGAACCTGGGAAGTTACTTCCGACTCGCTTCGTTATGAACGTCCCGCCCATGGAGAGGCGGGAGGAGGCACCCAGCGGGGCGAAGCCGGCGCGCTGATCCAAATACCAGGCCTCGGAGGAGGAAATCAGCAGGATTTCACCATTGAACTCACAGGCGAGATTCATGAACTCGCATGGAGTTTCGCCCGCATCGGCATCCTGGTTGTCGCGGATGACCAGATGGGTGTGAATTATGCCAACGCCGACGGCTTGAGCGGCTACATGCGCCGACCCAACTCGGGATCCCCCGAACTACGCATCGGAAACGTCGCGGGCGGAGATTGGGGAAGTGATGCCGCCGATGACTTCGTCCGAGTTGACGAAGGAGAATTCCTAATGACGCTGACGGGCATCTATGATGAGGCCGGCGCTCTCGTCCTGACGTTAACCGTTCTTGTCGAGGGCGAAGACGAAGTATGGTCGATTACCACCCCTCCCCTGGAGGATCCCAAAGACGGGGACTATTTCGGGATCGCGATGCGTCTCGGAGCCCGCGAAACCAGTAGCAATCTCATCGACTTCCACAGCATGTCGATCAGCGAAGCCGAGCCCCAGATTTTTATGCCGTTTCAGACTCATCTCGGTTCGGGGGGGGGACGCGAACCGGGAAACGGGTTTTCATTCACGGCCGAAGATGAAGCGTCCCTCGAGGTTGAAGCCCTCCGTTTGACCGGGCAGGGAACGGACTACCTTCCCTCCCTCGCCACGGCTTCCATCGGGAATTTTCAGCCGGGCCGGGACTTTGCGCTCCGCAGCCATATGACCCTGACGAACCTGGACTCTTCCGCCGCCGACAACGCGGTCGGGCATGTTGTCCTGGGCGACTTTCCTCCCCAGGATCCCGCGTCGGGCAGTTACTATCACGCGCAGTGGATACCGAATTCCGATAACGGGAGCGTGTTGCGGATTCGCGAGGGCGCCGCCGGACTCACCCTGGAGGAGGTTCCCTGGCCCGGCAGTCATCCGTCCGCGGACGACCCGGACGCCGGCATCGGTTCCACCTACACCCTGGAAACCACCGGCGCCTATCTCTCGGCAACCGAGTTGGAACTGACCTTCACTTTGACGGACGAATCCGGGTTTTCCGAAAACGTCTCCACCGTCATTTCATCGCCTCATGAGGGCGACCAATTCGGCTTCGGCGCCTGGCACCGTGCGGCCGAGAGTCCGGTGTGGGATCTCCATGATATCGGTATGGCCGATTTGGATACCATGAATTTCGCGCTCTTTGAAGCGCCGTTCGACCTGAACTTCGGAACGGCTTCCGGCCGCGACGGTCTGGAGGGACTGTTGCTGTCGCTTCCGCGTCCGGAAGACTGGACGCTCCAGGATGAATCCCTCCGGTACGAAAGGAACGACGGCGGCTTTGAAACGTCCACGGTAACCGCCGTGGTCGACAACATCGTTCCGGGCCAGGATTTTACCCTCCAGAGCCACCTAACACTCGGCTTTTTGTCCGGGGGCGGTTTGAACCGTATCGGCTTTGCGGTACTCGGCCGGGAACACGATCCCTTTGGAACACCATTCGACGGTGAGAACGACACCCTCTATTACAGCCTGCAATGGCTGCCCCGTACCAGCGACGACGAATCCACCCTGCGCATCCGGAGGGGCTTCAACGGATCCGACGTCACTTCCTCGGTCACCTGGGAGGGAGTCCATCCGGACGATGTGGATCCGTCCGCCGGATGGGGAGAGGTCTTCGGGATGGAGGCCAATGGGGTATACGACAGCGAAACCGGGGATCTCCGTCTGTCCTTCACCCTTACTGACCCCACCGGCCATTCGCAAACGATCACCGCCGAAATCGAAGATCCACTGCACGGAAATGTCTTTGGAATCGGCGGACGCATGAGAAGCGGCGAGCTGCCTCAATTCTTTTTTGAGAACCTTACGATGGGCGTTGGCGACGCCCCGTCCCCGGACGTTCCGACCTTCGCGGCCTGGCAGGAGGATCACTTTGACGCGGAACAGCAAGCCGATTCCGAAATCAGCGGCCCGCAGGCCGACCCGGCCGGGGACGGAGTTGCCAATCTTCTCAAATACTCGGCCGACCTGTCTCCCTGGACGCCCGTGAGTCCCGGACAGATCGCAACAATCGGCATCATCGGCGGAGATATCACCCTTACCTACTTCGAATTGGCCGAGGTTGAAGATATCGTCTACACGGTGGAGGTCTCGACCGACCTGATCAACTGGGAAAGCGGTGCCGAACACGTCGAAGAACTCTCCCGGAGCGACCAGGGGAACGTCGACGAAGTCACCGCCCGCGCACGCCTTCCCGAAAATGCTCACCGAGGATTTATGCGACTGTTGATCAATATGCCGTAAGCAGCGGGTTACCCGTGAAGTCCCACTTGATCTCGGGTTCACATTAGAATTAATCATGAACAACCGGAAAACCTCCCGTATACCCTTCGGACAGCCCTACCTGTTCCCCCATCCGCACGGACGGGGGACGGGCAAGGGCGCTTTCACGCTCATCGAATTACTTTCCGTTATTGCGATCATCGGCATTCTCGCCGCCATTCTGATACCGGTTTTGAGTTCGGTACGCGACAGCGCCCGTGCCTCCAAGTGCATCGGCAATCTGAGATCCCTGGGGGTGGCGATCAATGCTCTGATTGACGAACACAATGGAGATATCCAAATCTGGCGGCGCGGAAACAATTCTGAAGGCCGCATGTGGGCGAACATCATGGATTACGGCGGTTATCTCGGAAGTCGTGAGATCCTCTACTGTCCCTCGCGGCACCCCTACTCCTGGGACGAACCCGGATCGTGGCCGTGGAACTGGCGTACTTACGGATTCAACATGATTCCGGGAAACGCCGGAATCGAATCCGGGGACAATATTTTCCGCCTCAATGCCAACGCCATTCGCGATCCCTCGCGTCATTTCATTTTTGCCGACAGCTTCAAGATTGCCGCCAGCGGGCCATCGGTCGGTGACGGGCAAAGCCAGCGTTTTCGAATTCCCTCATGGGCTCCGGGGCCGAATTTAGGCGGCGTACACGTCAGACACGGGGGAAGAGCCAATCTCGTTTTTCTCGACGGGCACGTTTCCGCTCTCAGTCCCATCGAGCTGGGTGACCTCGGATTTCTGACCATAGTCAGCGAGCAAGACCGGCATTCACGTGTCCCGGTCAGATGAAGATGACGCAGCGATCCATTCATTTGCCCGGGGGGCGTCGCCCGCGACCGCAACTGTACAGGTACAATTAAAATTGCCTGGCCGTTTCCGATTCAAGCTATTAACCTTTCGACAGTGTTTGTTTCCGTCGGGTAAGACGCAGTTTGTTCTCCCTCGGTTCGGATCCGATCTCAACCCGTCTCCGCATACCAAACTTCCCCAATTCACACTTACGACCTTAAAGATCAAATGGTTCCCGAGGATTCCACACCCCTTGCCCGGTACTTTCGGTTTAACATGGACCGGAAACCAGCCTGATTTTCACCACAAACCATCAACAATCTTGAAAACCATGGTATTCCCAAGATCTTGTTTCACCGCCTCCCTGATCTCATTCATCGTTGTCGCCGGCACCGCCCAAGCCTTCGAACCGGTCTCCTGGCGGTTCGGCAGCGATTTTGACGGCGACGGCGGGTTCCTGCTCCAGGGAGTGGCGAACGACATC
>PXDC01000050.1 GCA_003565135.1 Verrucomicrobiota bacterium | reverse complement strand
TCATCTAATTCGTATTGATTCCGTTCCGGTTGATCTGGTCGTCGTAAATCTTCACAAAGTCCGGCTAAATCCTTGAATTGTTCCGGTGTGGATTGAATGATGTTAGAAAAATGGATAAGATAATTTTCGGGAGTGATCATATTCCGCCTGTTAAATATTAATTATTCTTGGCGATAATGTTACTCGGGGTTCGTACCCTATTCCATACCGGACGGCATCGGCTCCGTGATCCGGCCCTCGAGTGTCTAAGTCCTCGGCATTTCGGGGATCTCGGCCCAAATATGGGACGGTCTGCCAAAAATACTCGCAATGTCGCGAGATATACAGTCCGGGTTTATCGGGTTTGCCTGCATCCTGTAACATTCGACGCATTTTCTCCCATCCTGATTTACGGTCGGCCTTATGTGCTTTCCTAAAGAAAACGCCCTCACGTTTAAACTCATCGGCAATGGATCCGGCTCCCGATCCATGTTTTGAAAATATCGCGTCGTCAGCCACGCCCTCGGCCCGGATATCCCATTTTAAACACATCTCTTTTATGTACTCGGCTAAATGTGGGATAGTGTAACCTAAGCCATCATTTAAAGCCACGGGATCACTGGTTACAAGTTCATCGACGATTATAATAGAGTCTTTCGGAAAATATTGGCCGTTGATCTCTTTACCGGGAGAACGTAGCATAATATAGGTTGCACTCGGGGCACTGGATCCGTAATCGTGCGCGAGCCAATGTTCCCACTTTTTGGCCTTAGTATCACCCCATTTGAATGGCAATAAAGGGATTTCCTTCCACGGTTCTATTGCGTTTCGTTTTTCGTCCATTACAGACGCGAAATAAGCCCCGCGCGCGACGGCCCAGTCTCCCTCGAGCCAAGCCCTTAATAGTTCGGGATCGGTCGGACAAGAGGCCTCTAATTGCTTTTTATACTCGTTCTGATCTATAAACGGATTATCTAAAAAGGTACTCGGGGCATATACCCACTCCCGGCCGGAATTTTCTTCTTGAAATGGTTTCCAAGGAGCGTTTTTAAAGACATATCGTTTAGCGATCCAATGGTGTCCGGTTCCCCCGGGGTTCCCACTCATTACAATCCGGATCGGCATATCTTTGGGGCCTCTCAAATTAGATCGTAATCTATCGAGTAGTTGAGGCGTTGAATATTGGCCCACTTCGTCCAGTAGTAATAAGGTAAATGATCGGCCCTGATACTTATCGTAATCCCTCGGGCTCTCCAATTGTCCCATTTCAAAATATCCCCCGTTCGGTAACTTCCAAACGTTCTCGGATTGATTATAAGAGGCTTTATTTCTGTATAATTGCCCGAAAATCTCACGGGTTAAATTCTCAAAATCGGATAGTCCGCGATAGGTTTGTCTTATATATAAAACGCGCGCTTTCTCTTTATACTGCTCACAGTGTCGTAATGCTAAAATGGCCATTGTAAAACTCTTAGCCCCTCCACGGCCTCCCCCGAGAAATAAGTCAAAATTTTCGGGGATCTCACATACTTTATTTTGAAAGTCGGATAGTTCAATCTTCATTTTGTACCTCTATTTTTTTACGATAGTCCTCGGGATCCATCGAGCCCGGGAGTGTTATTTTTACGTTAACCTGATTGGCGTTAACCTGTTGATTACCTTCGAGATAGCCATGTCGAGTTTTAAGTAAAAATATTGCGCTTACCGTGTCGCCTTTCATGGCCTTTTCGTATAGGATCCCAAAGAGTTTATTTTCTTCGATCTGCCGGGCCTCCTCTAAGGTTTCGCGCGCTTCGTCGTTTTCGTCCTTAATACGCTTCCACGTTTTATAAGACATTCCAAGGCCCTTGGCGATATCGGTTTCCTTTACGCCTCTCTCGGCTAAAGTGCGTATAATCTCGAGGCCGTTTGTTGGTAGTTTGATTTTTTTTCTGCCCATATTCTCGAATTTTATTAAATAAAAGGAAGTGCGGTCAAACACTCCCTCTTTATTCTGTCAGTTAATTTGTATCTGATTTCTCTATTGCGGATCTCTCCTCAATTATGTCCCGGATTACTGTATTTTTTGGCGGTTTCTTGCCTAAAATCTGCAAATATGCATCTGTATCCGGCATATCGAGCCCGTTAAGGTCGCTTAAATGAAGCGCGACGCGATACGGGGCCGTCATTTCTTTAGAATCCCCAAAAATGGTTTGAATATCTTGCCAATCTTGGCCCGAAAATGGTTGCTTTTCATTTATGGGAGAATAGATAACCTCGGCAAAAGCATGTTCTTCCTTGGATATGATCTTCGCTTCGTAATCATGGATTTTTTGCCGGTTCGCTTCGTACTCTTCATCCGACATTTTCGCGATTTCATCCTCAGAAAAAAGATCCTTTTCATGGTGTCGTTGACTGGCCCACGTTTTTAGGGCCTTTTTATATTGGTTCGGGCCAAAAAGTCGAATAAATGCGGTTACTTTCTCGTATGAGTCAAGCATTTTATCGCTTATTTCTATTGTTGTTGAGTGTTCGTTGTACATGTTGTGCCTCTATGGTTTAGTTTTTGTTTTTGTGGTTAAAGTTCTTTTAATTCGTTTCCGTTTTTTTAATAAAGTCGGTTCGGTTTCAATGGTTGTGAACCATCCTTTCCCTAAATGCTTTATTATGGTTCGGGGCTTTATCTTTTCCATCATTTTAATTCGGTTTCAAATTCTATTTCGTCCCAGTCGGCCGGATATCCTCTTTCGTCGAATATTTCGCCTGTAAATGGATTAAATCCGTAATCGGCCGATTTTTTGCTTTCGTATTTAGCCGTAGACGGCCGATCTGCTCCCCGTCCATAGTTAGCCTTAAAGCGTTTATAAGGTTCCGTTATACAATTGGATCGGATCTGATTTAACGGAAAGACATTTACGTCGATCCATGCCTCGGCCTCACGTTGGGGGATCCCTTTAAAATTCAGAAAACAGCACAAGTGAAATATTGAATAATGCATATCCACGCCATGCGTAAATGAATATCCTTTATTTTCTACATAGGATAGGCCCCGGGAGAAAACATCTTTACCTCCTGAATAAGTAACCGGGGACGGATCGGGAGCCGGGGGGATCCGTCGTTTTTCATATATCTTTACCTCGGGTTTAATAATCGCGTCGGGATCATAAGAATAAAATCGTTTATCGTTTGGATTGCGTCCTTTCGTGCTATCTAATACGATTCCTAAGTCCCTAAAATCGGTTTGTAAGGCGTCGAAATATTGATCTTGATACATAGGGTCTGATACTCTCACAAGTGCCCACACGCCACGCCCGGACGTCGATAGAGCGCTAAACGCTACCTGTTTGAGTTTACCTATTTGATCGCGTATAAATGGCCAATCTGTAAACTCGGGATTGTGGTCGTCGTCGATATCCAAGGCAATCCAGCCAGTTCGTGTTATTACGTTATCCATCGAGTGCCCTCCATCACATACGGCCCCCACGGTTACGGTCGGAATAGACTTTTTGAGCTGCTGATCCCCTGTTTCCCGGTACTGTAAAACCTTGTCTTTTAGCTTGCATCCATTTTTAACCGCTTTCAGCCAATCCGATAAAATGATCGTCCGGGGTTCACTTGAAAAGGTTTCGAGATATGAAATTTCAGTATCAAACATCGTCGCCTCCGATCCTTTCATATTCATACCGGGGACGGCCTCCCGTTTCGAGTTTGTGCTCTCTTATGTGCCCGGCCTGGATTTCATTCTCGATTGATCTATCGAGTTGCTCTTTATCAAAATTGGTAAGGTTCATTAACTCCGTCCGCGACATTCGGTTGTCGTTTCTCTCGAGGACTTCCAATAATTTCAGACGATCGGCATAATGTCGATTGAAAATATAATTTCGCGTTAACATGAAAATTTGGTGCTTAAATAACCACTCACATAAAGCGATAGCCCCCTCCATATTGGCAAGGCTTATATCGTTAGTGTCGTCTTCCAAGGTTTGAAAGATTAGAGCAAATTTAACCGCGTATATTTGGAGCCGGGAGACATATCCTCCTATGTCGTGGATCGTCGTTTCGGTATTGAGTGCGCGCTCATGGATTTCGTGAGCCCATTTTGTGTAAATACCGGACGCCTCGGGACTTAATAGGATATCACGGGACGATATACGCGCAATTTCTTCTAATCGGTTTGTAATTTTTCGGAATAGATCCCCGTCGGGAGTTGGCAACTCGGTTATGGCCTTAAACTTTTTAGTGCGTTTAACCACTGTAACCGGGAGAATCCGTTGCAATAAACCGTTTCCGCGTTCGGTCGAGGATAGAGCTTTTTGAAATGCCGGGATTGTCGTCGCTCCGGCTATACATAAGATCGGGTTCTCGAGTTCAATATCCCCACCCATTCGAG